>JABMQG010000256.1 GCA_013203365.1 Planctomycetota bacterium
ACCTCCAGCCGATCGAAGAGCCGATCCGGGTGGAAATCGTCCAGTTCGCCGAACCCGATCTCCACGGCAGGCCCGTCGGCATCGCCGGCGGGGACGTGGACACCGGCGGCGAGTTTGCCTGGCAGCCGATCTATATTGTCCACGTCAACGGGAATCGGCCGGCGATCTGAAAGGAAACCGGCCGACTGGGTCGGCCCGCCGGCGCCTCGGCCGGTGAAGTCGCCCAAAATGGCGATGGAAAAAGGTGCGTCGTCCCCTGCCCTTTGCGGCGACGGGGCCGTGCGAGTACCCAATGCAAACTCGAGATCATCTAAAGACAATCGCGCGGACATCCCAGGGTCCTCCATCTGAAAGACGGCCCGTCAGGGTTTCATCCTGGCCTTGATGACGTTTTGGGTCACGTCTTGGATCTCCAAGTGCTCGAAGGCCTCTAAGAGCTTTTCGGCCAGTGTCTCGGCGCTGACGCCGGACTGCAGGGAGCACTCGGCTATCTCGTTGTGGTACTTGGCGACGACGTCGCTGACTTGCTTGAGGTCCTTTATCGCTTTCTTCAACTCGACATATTGCTTGAAGGAGATACCTTCCACGTGCAGTTGCACCTCGCCCAGACCCGATAACGCATCCTGCCAGAACCTGAGAATGTCGTCGCGGACCTTAGGTGAGAGCTGTTCGGCCTGCAAATCCAACGCTTTCTGGGCCGCTGAACGCCACACGCGGGCGGTGCCGCGTGTCGGCTCACCCGGAATGCTCGATAGCAACTGGGCCGTGTCCGAACGATAGCACTTGATGTTCGCCTGGGCCTCGCAGGCAAAAACGGGGATTCCCCGAACCTCTTTGCGCGGGCCCATTGCAGCGTCGGCAGACCCGGAAATGAATATCTGGGCGCCAAACCGCTTGGCAACGGCCTGAACCTTCGCCGGGTTGTTATCGGCCAGGGCAGCGCCCATGTCTTTCTTGTCGATGGCTTTGAGTTGTTCCTTGTTCACCAGCAGAAAGCCGCTTTTCAGAAGAATGTTCTCAATCCGACTTTGCACGGTGGACTCTTGTACAAGCTCGGGGCCAATCTTTTCGCGGATTATTACCATGATCTTCGGCCGGCCTAGCTCGCTGAGCATTGTGGTGACAGTGCCCCAGTAGTCTTCGATTCCCTTGACCGAGACTACGGCCTTTATTTTGACCTCCCAGGTACCGTCTTCGACCTGTCTTTCAGAGACAGGTTCGGTCCTCTCAATGAAGCCTGCCGATCGGGTCAGAACTGTATCCTTGACCAGCACAAAGTCTCTGGTCTGAGATTGGGAATAGATGAACGTCCCGGCTGCTTGTTCGACGGCCTTTCGCAAGGCATCGCGGCGGGCCTCGTCCTTATCCATGCCAACGCCCACCACGGTAACCGTGACCAGGTTCTTGTTCGGCTGGATCGATTCCTGGCCGGCCGCCAAGGGAATCGTCGTCAGGGACGTCGCTACGGCGACTGCAATGGCGATTTTCTTGAACTTGATGATGACACTTCCTTTCGCGCCTCGTGCGCCGGCGGTACCGGTGCCGGTTGCTTGCGGCCACACTTCATCCGCCAAACAACAAGAACAGGCGGCGGCGCCTCGATATGGGCAAATCCTCACTCGACGACCGTATCCTGCTGGAGTATAGTCTCAGTTTGGATTTCAACCTCCCTCCGTGATTCAACCTTCTTTTCCGTGCAGCCTGGAGTTGCCGACAGTGCCGACGCCACAGCCACCACCAGCACCAGCGAAATAAGTCCCTTGAGCATGGTTGTTTCTCCTAAATTCTGCGGGCGATGTGTTCCTATTCAATCTCCAGCGACAGTTTCTTCTGGTAGTGAAGAATCATGTTCCAGAGCGGTTTCAGGTCGATCTCGACCGTCAGTTGAAGAGTATGATCGTCGATCAGCTTCTGGGAGCCATCAACGATTTTCGCGCCTTGCTGGAATGTCAGCATAGCCGATTCGATTTCTTTGCCGGCGGCCACGAAGTCCTTCACGGACATCTTCGTAGTAGGGGTAATGGTCAGTGCGTTGATACGTTCTGCGAGTTTTCTGCGTGCGATGACTTCGGCGCCGCGTTCGGCCATCAATTTCGCCTGGGCCTGGTCGGATATTCCCGGGTCGATTGCCGCGTCGCCGGTGGCTTCTTTCGTCTTCGTGGCCCATGGCGGGGCTTGTTCGGCCAGGGCCCGAACCGCCTTGTCGCCGGGTGTGGGGCTTATTAGGTATTGCTCGGCCGGCACGCCCATGCCAGTCTCTCGAATAACCTTGTCGGAGGTCTTAACGATGACCTTGTCGAAGTCTTCAACGGTGACCTTGTGGTCCTTGCAGTGGACGGCGCCCCACGTTTTCACTTCGGCCAGCAGCTCGCGGACCGTTACCGCCATCTCCACTTCCACTACGGGCTCCTCCAGGTGGTAGCGAATGCCCACCTCTCTGGCGCCACGCAGGAAGCAGCGAAGGTCCAGGTCAACCTGGTCGGAGGTGGCGACAAAGTCCTGCACCGTTGTATTGGACGTGATCATCACGCCCTTGATTCGTTCCGCCAGGCGGCGCATCGCATCGACCCTTGCGGCCCGGACAGCGCCAAGCCGGCCTTGCGGCTTGCAGTGGGACAGCCAATAGGCCTTGGCCTCACCTTCCAGATTAGTCAGGCTATCCACGCTGGCCGGGGTAACGGAAACGAGTGGATCTTCCAGCAGCGACGGCGGAGCGACGCCGCTGCCGGTCTCGCGGATGACATCCACCCGGTTTGTCACGGTCATCTTGGTGAAGTCTTCGATCTTGACCTTATCGCCTTTGTAATGGCTGACGAAGCCTTGCTTAAGGTTCGCGACCACGCTCTTGAGCTTGACCTGCATTGTTACCTCGCAGGTGCCGTCTTCCATGTACTTGGGTTCGCCGGTCTCCCGCAGGCCGTTGAGGAAGGCCTGCATCGACGTTTCAATGACGTCCGACTCGGTAACGAAATCTTTCACGGTCGTCGTCGAGTTGATCTGCAGCCCGACGACGCGCTCGGCGAGCTTGCGCATTGCATCGGCCCTGGCCGCCCGATAGGCCAGAAGCCTGCCCTGGGCGAGACGTTTTTCGGCGATGGCATCGCCGGAGGCTCTCGGAGGGGCCACTGCCAGGACAACGGTCGCAAGCAACAACATCACGCAGAGCCTGATTGGTC
>JABMQG010000257.1 GCA_013203365.1 Planctomycetota bacterium
CCGCAAGCCGCAAATAGCACAAAGGACCCGAAACCTCTTGTGGGTTCTTGTGGGTTCTCCGTCCTTTTTTTCAGGCCTGATCTTGTATGATTCTGTGGTTTGGAGAATTCCCTGTTGGGAAGCCCTTACCACACTTCCAATTCAAGCTCCAGATACACCTCGAACTTGTTGTAGACCGCCTCGCGAATGCTGTTGATAAGCTTGAGAACGTCGCTGGCACGGGCGCCTGTGTCGGCGAGGATGAAGTTTGCGTGCTTTTCGCTTACCCAGGCCCCGCCGACCCGATGACCCTTCATGCCGGCCTGGTCGATCAGCGCCCCGGCCGACATGCCTCGCGGATTCTTGAAAATACAGCCGGCGTTGGGCTGACCCAACGGCTGGGAGTTCTTCTTATAGAACCAGATCTCCTTTACCTGCCGAAGGATGCGGTGCGGGTCGTCCTCGCCGATCCGAAGCGTAGCGCTGAGTATGAGCCTGGACGTCACATTCGTACTGCGATAGCCGAAGACCAGATCGTCTCTGGTGCGGGTGAAAGGCACACCATCGGTGTCCATTACCTCTACGGCCTCCACGACGCTACCTACGTCGCCGAAGACGCCGCCGGCGTTCATGCGAACGCAACCCCCGACCGACCCTGGAATGCCCGTCAGGCATTCCAATCCTGCCCAGCCCTGGCGCACGCAGTACAGCACGAGCTTCGGCATGTCGTGACCGGCCCCGACCGTCAAAAGCCCCTCGCTACAGGCGACCTGGCGGAATGCCTCGCCGGAGAGGTGAATGACCACGCCCTTGACGCCCGCATCGTCGACCAGCAGGTTCGCCCCGCCGCCCAACACCCGAACGCCAACCCCGTTGTCCCGGCATCGGCGAAGTATCTCCCCAAGCTGACCGACGTTGTGAGGTTCAACGAAATACTCCGCCGGCCCGCCAATGTGGAACCAGGTGCGAGACGCCAAAGGTTCGTCCCGCTTAACCAGCGACTCCAAGCCATCGAACAATTTCATCCGCGATTTCCCAAACGTTGCCGGCACCCATTGTAACTACCAGGTCGCCGGGGCCGACAATTTCCTTCAAATGTGACGATATCGCTTCGAACGTCTCGAGGTATATCGCCTGGCCACCATGCAACCGAATTCGTGCTGCCAGATCCTTTGAAGAAATATAATCCTTTTCCCGCACGCTGTCGCGCACAAAAAAAATGTCGGGCACAATTACGATATCGGCCGCGGCGAAGCTGCGCGAAAAGTCGGCCAGCAAAAATCGTGTGCGGGAATGCTGGTGCGGCTGAAACACGCACACTAGCCGTTTGGGCGAGAACCGCTCGCGAAGCGCCCGAAGGGTCACCTGTATCTCCGTCGGGTGGTGGGCATAGTCGTCTACCACCGTCACACCACGCGATTGTGCCTTCACGGTCATCCGCCTGAGCGTACCTTCAAAGCTACCTAAAGCAGAGGCGATTTGCCGAGGCGCCAAAGCCGCATGATGCAGAATCGCACAGGCGGCCAATGCATTATAGACGTTGTGCAGGCCCGGCAGGGACAGTGCGATCCGACAGAAAGGCCAGCCGGCGAAGGTCACCGTGAAACTGTACGCGCCACGATCGGCCTGCAGGTCGACGGCACGCCACATACACCCTTCCTGCGTGCCGAATGTCTGAACTTCGCATACCGCGCTACGTGAAGCCGCGGCGACGTTGCGGTCCTCCCCGTTGACCACGGCCAAGCCGTCAACCGGAATTTTGGCCAGAAAGCTGCCAAACGCCTCGATTATGCCCGCAATGTCCTTGTAACAGTCCAAATGGTCTTCTTCGATATTCAGCACGGCCGCTAACGTGGGCCGAAGGCTCAGAAAATTGCGGTCGAACTCACACGCCTCAGCCACAAAATACCGGCCACTGCCCGCGAGACTCGGTCCGCCAAGCTGAGGTGCGGTGGCACCTATGATGAAACTCGGGTCCAAATCCGCTTCCACCATCGCATAGGCTACCATCGCGGTCGTCGTGCTCTTGCCGTGCGTGCCCGCTATTGCCACACCACACTGGGCCGCCAGCAGTTCTCCTAGCATCTGGCTGTACTTCATCCGCTCTATGCCGCGATGCGCAGCCGCCAGCAGTTCGGGGTTCTCGCAACAGACGGCAGCGGAATAAACAACACGATCGCACCGATCAGGAATATTCTCCACCTGATGGCCAATGCTGATCTCCGCGCCGGCCTCGCCCAACCGGTCGGTTGCGATGCCGGCCAGAAGGTCGCTGCCGCTAACTGTCGCTCCACGCTGGAGCAACATCTCCGCCAGCGCGCACATTCCCGCCCCGCCGATACCGATCATGTGTATCCGCTGCCCGGCGTAAGTCTGCTCCACCTGACGGGCTCTCCAATCATCCCGGCTGCACGTACAAATCAACCTCTGTGGCATCATAATAGCTTCCGTGAATAAAGACAATTCAGTAGAAAATGCCCGACGATAGCGGATAACAAGCCGACTTGGGGCTTCCTGAGCCCCTCGCGTCGGCTGCCGCCGCACTTTTGAAACGCTGCTCTTAGATACCTATCGCCCGACCTCGAAGAATTTCTTTAACGCTTAGGCGCAAACAGGGCTTGGGCCAATCCGCCTACTTTTGCAACCAGCCCAGACAGACGGCCACGTAACAACTGATCAATTCAATATCGCTGCGCAGGCCAACGCGATCGACAGTGGCGTAGGGGCCGGCATGGAAGTATTATGATGGCGGCAATGACCGTTGCAATAGTTGCTCCTTATTGACGTTAAACGGAATAGGGCATGGAACCGGACGCGTTGCAGGCGAATATCCGCTTGGCAAGGGCCGGTCGCCCAGAAGGGTACCAGGCCCTCTTGGCGGCTTATGGCGCCCGACTGTACGGATATTTTCTCCGCGTCACCGGAAACAGCCACGATGCTGAGGATTTGCTGGGCGAGGTGATGCTGCGGCTGGTGCGCACGCTGCACAAATATGACGAACGCGGCCGGTTTGAACCATGGCTGTTCAGAATAGCGGCAAACCTGATTCGCGACCGTTTCAGACGCCGCAAGGTCGCCCCGGTGCCGTTGTCGCTGTCGGGTAAGACCGATGGCGGGATCGAAGTGCTGGAGACCTTGCAGGCGCCAAGTCCGCCGGCCGACGCTCGCCTGCTGGCAAAGGAGGCCGGTGAACAATTGGCCGAGGCCCTGGCGTCGCTGGACGAGACCACGCGGAACATGATCGTCCTACGGCACTTCGGAGAAATGAGCTTTGCCGAGATCGCCAAGACGATGAATTGCCCCCTGGGCACGGCCCTGGCGAAGGTCCATCGCGGACTAAGGGCCCTGCGCGGCAAACTAGCGCCGCCCGATTGACCGGGCAGCGGCAATACGTTTTTTTTGGGCGAGAGTGAAGATGGCTTGACCGAAGACTTCGTTCTTAGCGGCGCAGGAGCCGAATACGCCAATGAAACCAGGCAGCAGAAACGAACAAACCGAAGACTTCGCCAAAGTCGCCGGGTATCTTGACGGCCGCAACGAGCCGCTTTCCACCGCCGAGGCGAAGTTGGCCAGGCAAGTCCGCGACGACGAGGCCGGCCTCGCCACACTGATGGATGTCAAGGTGCCCGACGGGGTTATCTCACATGTCGAGGCGCAAATCCTTGAGGGATTGACCCGCCGACGCGCCAGGCTTTGGCGACAGCCGGCACCCGCCGCTATCGCCGCTGCCCTGGCACTGACCGTGATGCTGATCTGGCTGCTTCGCGGCCCAACGGCGAGCAGGCCCAACATGCAACTCACCGCCGAGCAGGCCATAGAGCTCTACCTCCGGGAAGAACCATCCCTGCTCGATATTGAGTTGGCCGTCATGGACAATCAGGTGTTGATCGTGCTGACCGAGCCGACCATCCCCGACCCATGGGACCTTCAGCTGCACATGGAGGACCTGGGCGAAGAAATCGAACAGTTCGAAGAGCCCTGGCAGTTGGCCGCCCCGTCGGGAGAGGCCAAGGAAAACATTGAATTGTGACGAAAGGCCACGGAAATGAGCAGGAATAGTTTATTAACCGCAATTGTCGCAACCTGTCTGGCCGTTGCCACAGTTGCACTCATCGGCGCCGAAAATACACGGCGTGAAGGCACCCCCACGACCCGCCCGGCCCAGCCGACAACACAAGCGGGCAGGGACCAGGCCCCGCCAAATCCAGCAATCGGCCACCGGGCAAGGCCCGCCGCGTCACGAGGGCTCAGCCCCAAGCAGGTCGAAGAAGTGATGGCAAGAATGAAAACCGAAGAGCCTGACATGCACCAACGCCTGACTCACCTGCAAAAAGAGAACCCACGGGCATTTTCCCGTAGCGTGGAGCGATTCGACAGGTTCCTCAACCGGCTGGACGCCTTGCCGCCAACAATGCGCGAGGGTTTCAAGCAGCAGTCGCGGGATACGGTCACACTATACGGCTTGCGGAGGCAGTATGCCGACGAATCCGACCAAGCCCGCAAGGCCGATTTGCGCGGCCGAGTCACCGAAGTGGTCGCCCGGCTGTTCGACGCCGAGCAGAAGCTCAAAGAGTTCGAACTCCAGCAGTTCGCCGACTGGCTCGCCGAGCTGCGCAAGGAGATGGCCGAGAGGGCTGATCGGCGGGAAGAGCTGATCGACGCCCGCGTCGAAAAACTATTAGAGACCCCCAGGGCCGACCTGGATGCCAAAGCCGACCAGCCCACGTCAGCGCCGGCGCCATAGCGATCCCCTCCCCCTAAAAAAAGGCGGCCGAACGTCCGGACAACGGGCTTTTTATGACTGGCAAGCGACTGACGCAGCAGTTATCATAACCGCTATAACGCTAGGGGTGCCCTTGTGGCTGAGATTCGGCCAGTTGCCGAAACCCTTGGAACCTGATCAGTCCCACCTGCAGGGCTGCGTAGGGAAGCGGATCGCAGATGCGTGAATCAACGGCCGCTTGTCGGCCCTTTTTTTTTGTTGGCTGAAAATGAAGCTTACGAATCCGGCGGCAATCAAGTTTGTCAGCCTTCTGGCAAGTTGGCTGATCCGGGCTTGGCTGGGCACACTGGATATTCGCTTCGCGTTGGACGAGCCGCAGTTGAACCCAAGGCTCATGAAGCGCAAAGGTGTGTACCTGTTCTGGCACGAGGCGATCTTGTTTCCGGCCTACACCCACGCCCGCGAAGGCTTCGCCACGCTGGTCAGCGAGCATCGCGACGGCGAGCTGATCACCCAGGTTTTGCGCATGCTTCGCGGAGAGGCGATTCGCGGCTCGACGACACGAGGCGGCAGTAAGGCCATGCTGAAAATGCTCCGCAATCGGCGAATGAGACACCTCGGGATCACCCCCGACGGGCCACGCGGTCCTCGGCGAGTCATGCAGGCTGGGCCGGTCTACCTGGCCAGCCGCAGTCGTCGGCCATTGATACCGGTAGGATTCGCCGCCTGCGACTGCTGGAGGGCGCCGAGTTGGGACCGGATGATACTTCCACGCCCGTGGCGACAGGCGCGGTGTGTGGCCGGCCGGGCCATCGAGGTGCCGCAAGACCTAGACCGCGACGCTTTGGAAGTCTGGCGACAAAAAGTGCAGACGGCAATGGAC
>JABMQG010000258.1 GCA_013203365.1 Planctomycetota bacterium
AGCTTGAACGACGAAGATTGGCGTGTCCGCGTCGCGGCCGTTGCTTTCCTTGGCCAGATGCCGCTGTATTGGGTGGCTGCCAACCTCACGGCCGCCGTTTCTGCCGAGGATAATCGTGTCGCCGCCGAGGCCGTGCGGGCGGTGGTCAGGCAACGGCATCTCTCCGCCGGCGCAAGTGTCGAGGCCCTGATCGACCGCAACGGCCCGCGTTTGACCGCGCTTGCCCTGGATGCCCTGACCGACCTGGGCCAAGAGCGAGCCGAGGCGGCGTTGTTGAAGGACCTGGCGCACGACTCGACGTTAGTCCGCCTGGCTGCTTTGCGGCACGCCAGGTGCGTGCGGGACCCCCAGCGGGCCACGATCGAGGCCATTGCAGCGATGGCTGGCGATGAAAAGGCTGAGCCGATGATACGGGGTGAGGCCTTGGCGGTGTTGGGCAAGCTGGCGGGGCCGGCCGCCAAGGGCGTACTGCTGGGCGCCGTCGATCACGCCGACTGGCGAATCCGCGCAGGGGCGGCTGAGGGACTCGGCCACGTCGGGAGTGAAGCCGCAACGATCAAGCTGCTGACCGACAAGGCGGGCCCGGTTCGCCTGGCCGCCTACCGAGCCGTGGAGATTACGCGGGATCCTGCGGCGTTCGAAACACTGTGGAAGAACCTCGACGACGACCCGATCGAGGTGAATCACGCCGCTGTGCGGGAAGCTCTTGTTCACATTGACGAAGCTCAGGTGCCAACGCGTGCCGGCCTGCGACTGCGGGAGAACGCGGGCGTTTTGCTGGCCATTGAGGTGCCGCGCCGGCTCAAGATGAACAAGGTCGGCATGTTAACCGACACCCAGGAAAAACGCCTGGCCAGAAGCAGGGCCGTCGACGCCAGCTACATCCTCGGCGAGCTGGGCAGCGACGAGGAATACGCCTTTCACGTGTCGCTGCTGACGAAGCTAAGCGAATCGGACGAGCTATTGGAACAGGTAGCCGTCTCGCTCGGGCAGATCGGCAAGGCCGAGGCCATCCTGCACATGCTGGACTATATGGAACATGCAATCCCAACAGCTCTTGAATACTACGATACACTGTCAAGCGAATGGGGTCCGTCGGTGTCCTTCCGCGAGACGGTCTGCGGCAATGTAGTCCGAGCCATGGGTACGATCGACCCGATGGCTGGTCTGGCGATGTACCGGGCCGTGAACAACCTTCTGCAAAAAGGCAACAGAATGGCCCAAAGCAACATCGCCATTGTCGATATTCTGACGGCCAACTGCGACAAGTTCTCCCCTGCCGACGTGGACGCCATGCTCGGTTCGTGCATCGCCGATGCAACCTACCCTGCGGAAGCCCGCTGGAAAGCCGCCCATACCGTCGGGAAGCTGAAGTTCAAAGGACCCGCCTGTGGCAAGGCCCTCGACACTATGCTCAACACCGAGCGCGCCAGTCGGGAGTACCTGGTGGTTGCCGGCTGGGCCGTTCAGGAGATCACAGGGCAGACCGTAACCCTACCCGAGCCGGTCACCCGTAACCCGGCCAGCATGGTCCTGTGGGATTCTCCCGAGAAGTGACGGGCATTTCGTCAGGCAACCTGCCTCATCGCCGCGTTGCGATCTCAGGCCGTTCATGAAGGCGGCGATATGCAACGCGCAGTTCGCTGTCAACGGCCCCGTTTGTGATGTTCCATCTTCATTTGCCAGAGCTCCATCAACTGATCTATTTGACGGCGAAGTTGCTCGTACTGGGCCTGGGCGGCTTGGAGCTTTCTTCTGTCGGAGAAGACGGTTGGGTTGGCGAATGATTCTTCCACCTCGCCTAACTGACGCTCGGCCTGGTGTATCTGATCTTCCAAGTCGCGAAGTGTAAGCTTTTTAAGCTGATAAGTGTTGAGCCCGGCGACCTTCTTCGCCGGCCCCGCCGACTTGGCAGAGCCGCTGGCGGCCTTGACGCCGGATTTGCCGGACGGCTTTGATCGCGGTGGCATTGAAGGTTCCGACGTTCCCGTCTTGTCGGCACGTTCTTGTTGAAGCTCTTGCCAGTGGCTGTAGTTACCCTCCACAAGTTCCCAGCGGCCTGGCCACAAGAGCAACAGTCGCCCGCACAGACGGTCCACGAGATACCGGTCGTGACTGACCAGCAGAACCGTGCCATCATATTCCCTCAGGGCCTCTTCCAAGACCTCTCGTGAGGGTATGTCCAAATGGTTGGTGGGTTCGTC
>JABMQG010000259.1 GCA_013203365.1 Planctomycetota bacterium
CAGTTGACCATAATGGTCTCCAGCCCGGCGTCGCGGACGGCAAAGGCTGCGTGAACGCAACAGTAGTCGAACTCAATACCTTGGCCTATGCGGTTGGGCCCGCCGCCCAATATCATGATCTTGCGCCGGTCGCTGGTCGCAACCTTGTCCGGTGCGTTGTACGTCGAGAAGTAATAGGCTGCATTCTCCACACCGGAAACCGGCACTGGCTCCCAGGCCTCGACCACGCCCAGCGCCGTCCGCCGCCTGCGCAGCGTCTCTTCCGGCACGCCAAGAAGCTTTGACAGGTACTTGTCGGCGAAGCCGTCCTTCTTGGCCTGCACCAGCAACTCGTCCGGCAGGTCCTTTCCCTTGCAAGCGAGGATCTTCTCTTCAACCTCAACCAGTTCCCTCATCTGCTCGATGAAGTAAGGTTTGATGTAGGTCTTCTCGTAAAGCTCCTGGACCGTTGCACCCTTTCGAAGGGCCTCGTACATCAGAAAATGCCGCTCGCTGCTGGGCTCAGCCAGCATCAGCATCAACTCCACCATCGGCTTGTTGTGAAAGTCCTTGGCGAATCCCAGTCCGTATCGGCCGATCTCCAGCGATCGAATAGCCTTTTGAAAGGCCTCCTTGTATGTTTTTCCAATCGACATGACCTCGCCGACCGCCCTCATCTGTGTGCCTAATTTATCCTCGACCCCCTTGAATTTCTCAAAGCCCCATCTGGCGAACTTTGTTACCACGTAGTCTCCGCTGGGCGTGTACTTCTCCAGCGTGCCGTCCCGCCAGTAGGGGATCTCGTCCAGGGTCAGTCCGCCGGCCAGTTTTGCCGAGACCAGCGCGATGGGGAACCCGGTGGCCTTCGACGCCAGGGCGGAACTGCGCGACGTTCGCGGGTTGATCTCGATGACAACCACACGGTCGGTTTTGGGGTCGTGGGCGAACTGTATGTTCGTGCCGCCTATTACCTGGATCGCCTCGACGATGTCGTAGGAGTATTTTTGCAGACGATGTTGGAGCTCTTTGCTGATGGTCAGCATCGGGGCCGTGCAGTACGAATCGCCCGTGTGCACCCCCATTGCGTCGACGTTCTCTATGAAGCACACGGTGATCATCTGGTTCTTGGCGTCTCGGACGACTTCCAATTCCAGTTCTTCCCACCCGAAAACCGATTCTTCAATGAGAATTTGCCCTATCAGGCTTGCCTGCAGTCCCCGCGCAGAGACGGTACGGAGTTCCTCGACGTTGTAGACGTGTCCACTGCCTGTGCCGCCCATCGTGTACGCTGGCCGAATGACGACCGGGTAGCCCAATTCGCCGGCAACCTTCTCTGCGTCTTCGACGCTGTAGACCGCGGTGCTGTGAGGCATGTCGATACCGAGTTTTTTCATGGCCTCCTTGAAAGCGGTGCGATCCTCGCCTCGCTTGATGGCGTCCACCTGCACGCCGATTACCTTCACTTTGTACTTGTCCAGCACACCGGCCTCATGCAACTCTAACGATAGGTTCAAAGCCGACTGCCCGCCGAGGTTCGGCAGCAGGGCGTCTGGTCGCTCGGCGTCGATGATCTTCGTCATTGTCGCCAGGTTCAGCGGCTCGATGTACGTAACGTCGGCCATCCCGGGGTCGGTCATGATCGTGGCGGGGTTGGAGTTCACCAGCACAATCTTGTAACCCAGGCTTCGTAGCGCCTTGCATGCCTGCGTGCCGGAGTAGTCGAACTCGCAGGCCTGCCCGATGACGATAGGTCCCGAACCGATGATCATCACCTTGTGTATGTCTTCTCGCTTTGGCATTCAGGCTTCTCCTTTGCCGACGTGGGGCATTGTGTGTCCGTGGATCCTTTGTCTGGCCAATTCCTGGTGGATTCGTTAGCCTGGAACAATCAGCCGGAAGACCTCCAATGCCTCTGCCGCCCGGCTCTTGGCGGCACAGTATAGCAATTGTCTCCCACAGGTGCCACCCAGATTCCGGCCCGGAAGAGAAGCTTGCCCGCTGTCGACAGTCGGCTTGGCCCGAGGCAGTCTTGGCGGTATAGTGGGGTTTTGTGCGCACCCAGCCGGGAGTAAAGACAGTTGGACCTATTGAGTGATTTGAACGAACCCCAGCAGCAAGCAATAGCCCACGGAAACGGGCCGCTGCTGGTCTTGGCCGGGGCGGGGTCCGGCAAAACCCGCGTTATTACCAGACGAGTGGCGTATCTGATCCAGCAGGGGATAGCGCCCTGGCACGTGCTTGCAATTACCTTCACCAATAAGGCCGCAAAGGAAATGGCCGAGCGAATAGCGGCCTTGGGTACTCCTGGCGGTGTCACCGCCTGCACGTTCCACAGTCTCTGCGCCCGCCTGCTGCGGGAATTCGCCAACGAAGCGGGCTTGCCGGCCAACTACAGCATTTACGACGCCGTCGACCAGAAACGACTGGCCAAAGCCGCAATCGAGACCGCCGGCCTAGCAGGCGGTGCGGCAAATGCGGCCAAGTTCCTCTCCGACATCAGCCGAGCAAAAATGCGGCTGAAAACCGCCGACGCATTGGCGGATGAGGCGGGCAACTTTGCCGATCAGCAGTTGGCCAAAGTGTACAAGGTCTACGAAAAGGCCCTCCGAGCCGCCGGCGCATTGGACTTCGACGATCTGCTGATGCGAATGGCATTCCTGCTCCGCGATCACCCGGAGGTCCGCCGGTTGCTCGGCGAGCGATATAGCTACATCCTGATCGACGAGTACCAGGACACCAACCACCCGCAATACTTGATCGCACACGGCATCGCGATGGACCATAAGAATATTTGCGCCACCGGCGACCCGGATCAAAGCATCTACAGTTGGCGTGGAGCCAACGTGGCCAACATACTGGAGTTCGAAAGTGACTATCCCGGCGTCAGGGTGATTCGCCTGGAGGAGAACTACCGCTCTACCGCCTCCATTCTGGCCGCAGCCGACCGGCTGATCGGGTACAACCGGCTACGCAAAGCCAAGAACCTCTTTACGCGCCGACAGGGTGGGCAGGACGTGACGGTGGTCAATACCACCGACGAGCACGCCGAGGCCTTGGAGGTTGTCCGCCGAGTTCACCAGTGGGTCGCACGCGGGTGCAGGCACGACGAAATCGCCATCTTCTACCGCCTCAACAGCCTATCCCGAGTGCTGGAGGATGCCTTGCGCAGGGCCGGCATGCCCTATCGCATCGCCCGCGGGGTGGCCTTCTACAACCGCAAGGAAATCAAGGACGTGCTGGGGTACCTGAGGCTGATCAATAACCCGAGCGATAACTTGGCGTGCGAGCGGATCGTCAACGTGCCTGCTCGGGGCATCGGGGCAATCACGATGAAACGGATTCACCGGTTTGCCGAGGCCCACGGTCTTTCGCTGTTCGAGGCGACCCGACAAGCCCGCCAGATAGGCGACCTGGGTAACGCCGCGGCCGAGAAAGTGGCCAAGTTCGTCACTTTGATGGAACAGCTCGATCGGCTGGCCACAGGGACGGTCAAAGACCTGTTGGAGGCCGTGCTGAAACGAACCGGGCTGGAAAACGAACTAAAGGTAGCCGGTGGTGAGGAGCAAGCCGAGTTGGCAAACGTGGCGGAATTGGTCACTGCCGCCGCGGAGTTCGATGAAGAAAACCCGGACGCCACCCTGACCGATTATCTCAACCAGGTGGCACTGGTCAGCGATATGGACCACTTCGCCGGCGGCAGCGGCGCGGTGACGCTGATGACGCTGCACGCGGCCAAAGGCCTGGAATTCCCAAGGGTGATCATGGTCGGCTGCGAAGAGGGGCTGCTGCCGTTCCATCGCGCTGCAGAGTCAGAGGCTCAACAGGAGGAGGAACGTCGGCTGTGTTTTGTGGGCATGACGAGGGCGAAGGACCAACTGGTGCTCACACACGCCAACTATCGCAGTGTTCGGGGCGTCCGCCAACGGCAGGTCCGATCACAGTTTCTGTGGGACCTTAGCGGGGAGCACGTCGTCCAAGTGGACCTCAGCGAGACGATGGCGACGCAACCGGCTTGCTTGTCCAACGATTCGCCTAAGTATGATCGCGGCCCGCTACGCAGGCACAAAAAACTACAAGCCGTCCAGCAGGACGAGTTCTTTGACGCCGACACCGATCAAATCGTGGACTTGGTAGGCCCCTCCGGCGTCAGAGCTGGCAGCCGGGTCCGCCACCCAAAGTTCGGCTGTGGGCAAGTAAAGGAGGTCGGCCAATCAGGACCCCATACCCGGGTGGTCGTGGATTTCGACCGGCTGGGAAGAAAGGTGTTGATATTGCAGTTCGCCAAGCTGCAAGTCCTTCGATGAGCATGTCGGCAAAGCAAAATAAAAAAAGCCCGGGCGGCAGGGAGCGGCTAGCCGGCAGGGGGAGACCGACCAGCCCGTTAGACCGTCCGGGCATCAATATTATAGCAGCCCGCCATGGGTCTTGCTGCCGATTGACAAGGGGCCATCAGAAACAGCCGTCCACGAAAACCAGTGTCTGCATTCTAGCACATCGCCTATCTTATTATGAGATAAGGAGTTGCTGTCGCTCAGATAGTGCTTAAAAAAAACTGCCTAGATTGGTATGGATCTTATTTTTTAGTTTCTGAGAAAAAAACTGCAATTCACGGTTTGAAGGTGGTTCTGCTGTCCGCAATGCTGGCTAACGCTGGTGTGGGTGCGGGTATGCGCCACAGGCCGAGAAGGACGCGACCATCGAGGCCTTCCAGGCTGATCCATCAAACGGGGGTGATATTGAGCGATCTGCAAGACTTCAGTAGGCCCCTTGCCTAGTCGATAGACATGACGGGATGCTCTTAATTGAAACGGAGACTTTGCGCCCAGGTTTGGAAGCCGCCGCACCGGTCTTTGACCCGGCTCGGCCGTGGCTGAAACTGGTCTTGACCGGGGCGGTGCTGGATGAGCGGGCAATCCGCCTCCTGAGGCGACGTGGGGTGACGATGATGTGGGTCCGCTGGGCGGGACTCGAATTCCTCGATGGGCTCGTCAATACGAAGTTGACGGAACTGCGTCTGAATCTCTATACGCAGCTGAAGCGTGACTTCAAACCCAACCAAGCAAAGGCCGTCTCCGTCACCCAGTACGTGCGATACTGCAATCTGGTGGACGGGTTGATTATCGAGCTGCTCTCCTCGGCAAACAACGGCCTGGGCGCACAGACGGCCGACCTGTTCGATAAGCAGCCAGGACTGTTCAGCCATTCGGCAAACGTGGCTTATCTGGCTTTGACACTTGGGCTGCGATTGGAAACCTACATTATGCACGAACGCCGCCACGCCGGCGCCAATTATACTAGGGACTTCACCAACCTGGGCATAGGTGCGGTTTTTCATGATATTGGCAAGCTGACGCTGCCTTCCACGCAGGCCATCCACGAACCGCTGGCCGAGCCGCCCACGCATGAATACGCACGCCACCCCCAGAGTGGGTACGAGATGATTCCCGAGCGTATCAGTGCGCTCGCTCGTGCCGCGGTGCTGCATCATCACCAGCGATTCGACGGTGCGGGTTTTCCAAATATGCAAACGATCACCGGTAAATCCCACCTTAAGCCCTTGGCCGGCCGTGATATTCACATCTTTCCCCGGATCGTTGCCGTCTGTGACGTGTTCGACCATCTCTGCCACGACGACGACGGCGGGCCGAGGCCGGCTGTCGCCGCCTTGCACGATCTTGCCAACGGCAACCTCACCGGCCGGTTCGACCCGGTAATCCTTGATGGACTATTACGCTACGTGCCGCCGTTCCCTATAGGATCGCGCGTAACCCTAAGCGACGGCCGCCCCGCCGCAATCATAGCCCTGAACAGCCGACAGCCTTGCCAACCTGTTGTCCGTCTGCTGCGACTGACCAAGCGCAGCCAGCAAAATATCGACCTGGCAAAACGCGCCGGCCTGCACATTTCCGAGATTCTCGGTGTGAATGTCGACTCTTGCCTGTACACGCTGCCTTCGGCCGAATTGTGCCAAGCCAGATGACACGCTCGCCGAGCAATGCGGGAAGTTTATCCTCTTATCGCCCCGACGGGGCGGCCTCTCTATCGCCCCGGTGGGGCGAAGGACTGTAGCCACGAGTGGAGCGACGCAGCCGCGTAGTGGCCAGACGCGTAGCTCGTGGGAAGTTTATCCTCTTATCGCCCCGACGGGGCGAAGGACTGTAGCCACGAGTAGAGCGACGCAGCCGCGTAGCAGCCAGACGCGTAGCTCGTGGGAAGTTTATCCTCTTATCGCCCCGACGGGGCGAAGGACTGTAGCC
>JABMQG010000260.1 GCA_013203365.1 Planctomycetota bacterium
CCCGAACCAGGCGAGAACACTGATGCGTGGAAAAGCCGACGCGACATGATCTACAAGACCATGAAGCAGCGGTTAGAGGCGATGAACTACAGGCAGCCTCCCTACAGCACTCGCTATCCTGGGCTGGCCGAGTTGACCAAGTACTACGACAGTGACGCAGGCGTGCCCCCGGAAGGCAATACGGTTTTGCGAAACATATGCGTGGGAAAGTGGCTGGAGGTCCGCCGACAAGCCACGCTGGAGATGATCGACGTCCGTGGCGATAACCTGACCGAGCAATCCCCTGGCTTCGTGAACGCGGGGAAGGGAGATTTTCGGCTCAGGGCCGATTCCCAGGCCCTGAAGCTGGGATTCAAGCCGAACCCGATGGAAGAAATCGGCCTGATCCAAGACCAGTACAGGCCAGGCAAGGCCAAGCCCTGAGCTATCATAATACTGCCGGCCTTCTGACTCAGTTTCGCCTTTCCCCTCGGTTCACCCCAGGAATGTATCTGCCGGCTTGACCAGTAGAATACTCCCACGATCATTATGACAGTTTTGCAGCGCTTGAGGTGTTGAAAAAACTGATTGTGGTGGAGATAATGAAGTATTGGGGAACCCATGTGAAAGGTGACCGACAATGAAGACACGACTGAATCTCTCAAAGACGCTTTTGTTTGCATCCATTCTGTTGGCCTTGGCCGCGGCAACTGGCTGCATCACGAACCCAGTTACCGGAAGGATGGAACTTACGTTGATCCCGACCGACCAGGAGATCGCCATGGGCCAGCAGGCGGCCCCTGAGTTCGAGAAGGAATTCGGCGGCAAGGTGCCCGATGCGGAGCTTCAAGCATACGTGCAGGCGGTGGGGGCCAAGCTCGCCGCCGTTTCCGATCGCCCGATGCCGTACGAGTACACCCTCTTGTCGTCGAACGTCCCGAACGCCTTTGCGTTGCCCGGTGGCAAGATATTCATCACGGCTGGGCTGATGTCCAGGATGACCAACGAGCGCCAGCTTGCCGCCGTGCTAGGCCACGAAACCGCTCATGTGGCGGCGCTCCATAACGTCCACGGTATTCAGCGACAGATGGGGGCCGCCGTCCTCGTCGAGATCGCCAAGCGAGCCGTCGATCCCAAGAACGCAGCGACTGCCGCCGACGTTACTAAGATCGTAACCAATATGGGCAACCTGAAGTACAGCCGAGACGATGAGTACCAGGCCGATGAGGTCGGAATAAAGTACATGGCCAAGGCTGGCTACAACCCCTACGGAATGGTGGAGCTGCTGACGGTGCTGACGACGCTTTCGGAATCGGAGCCCGGCATATTCGGGGAGATGCTCCAGACGCATCCCGTCTCCAGCAAGCGCGTTGACAAGGCAACGGAGATCATCAAGCGCAACGGTAACTACGGCAGCTTCACCGGCAGTCAACCGGATGCAAGCGAAGGTCATTTCATGCAGATGCGGCAGTTGCTTCTTTCGACTTTGCAAAGCCAGAAGTAGACGCGTTTGATTCTCTTGCACATGCCGGCTCGAATGGATAGGTTACCAACCATGTATCGAATGGTAGCACTGTTCGGCTTGCTGGTTGTTATGACATCAGCATCGTCATTCGCCGCCCTGCCTCAGGGTGAGCGGGAAACTACCGTGCTTGTAAACCGGGGCTCCCTGGACGGCGCTGTCCGGGATTGGATGATCCTCGGGGCCATGCCCAATCCGATTATGGACCCCAAGCCGAAGACCGGGCCATTCCGCGTCGGTTACGACAAGGACTACCTCACGTCCCTGGGCGGTGAAGGCAAGGCGAAGCTCTCGCCGACCACGACGGTAACGTACTCGGACGAAAAAGGCCGCCCGCAACTTGCTAAAGTCCATCGCCTATCCATAGATACGGAAGGATGCCTGGACTTTGAACGCGTGTTTGCCGGGGCCGACTATAAGGTCGCCTACGCGTTCAGTCAGATCGAATCTGATCGCGACGAGGTAGCGTACTTCCTCTTTGGTTCCGACGATAGCGCGAAGGTCTGGATTAACGGCAAGCTCGTTCACGCGATCTGGACGCCCGGTCGGACGGCAACTCCCCTGAACGACGCCTTCGAAGCCCATCTGCGCAAGGGGCTCAACGACGTTCTGGTAAAGGTCGAGGACCGCTCGGGCGAGTGGAAGTTTATTCTTGTGAGGGGGACGAAGATAGTTGACGAAGAAGCGTATGTAGACGCCTGGCGGCACATGGGCGGGCTCGAGGAAAGGGGCGGTAGGTTATGGCCCCCGATTCCGGACACGGACTCGGGCTGGATGCTGTTTGTCGATAAAGGCATCTTGAACGACGCGTTACCGCGGATGCACAATATCACGGAGACGCTGCACCAGCCGGTGAAGTACGAGGGGAACCCGATTTTCGTGCCGAAGCCCGGGGAGGGTGCCGAATGTGGCCCGGGAGGGTATCCCCACGCTTTCGCGGCCTACGGCGATACGATGTACGATGAAGAGGAGCAGATATTCAAGATGTGGTACGTCGGTGTGAGCAATAGACTACCTCTACCCTGCTGGACCGTGCGCTACGCAACCTCCAAGGACGGGATACACTGGGACCGGCCGAACCTTGGAATGTTCGAGCACAAAGGCTCGAAGGACAATAACATTTGCCTCGAATCGCTTAACAAGAATGTCCGCCTAAAGGGCCGCACCAAGACCGTCACGCAGATGGTCCACTTCTTCAGCGGCGTAATCAAAGACATGGACGAGCCGGATCCCGCCAAGCGATACAAGAGCATCAACCTGCAGGCGGGGATCTTCGACCCCGAGACGGGCAATGTCGTGAAAGAACACACACCTGCGGCAATAGGTACCTGCACGTCACCGGACGGGATCCATTGGACCATGAATAAGGAACAGACCTTTGTCGACGAGGCTTTCGAGTTCGGCATCGGTGACGTTATGACGCTGTGGCACAACCGCAAGCGTAAGAAATACGTCGCGCTGATAAAGGGCCATGCCTACGATCCCGGCGTGACGGGCGACCAGGGCGGGATAAGACGCTTGCAGTCAATAAGCGAGAGCGGCGACTTCAAGAACTGGACTACACCCGTCGTCGCTGTCGCGCCAGACGATCAAGACCCAGACGACATGCACGTTTACGGTATGATGGCGTTCGATTACGAGAATATGTACCTGGGCCTGATCATGGCGTACCGCGCCAACGACGACCGCAAGACCATAGACGTCCAGCTTGTCTCCAGCCGAAACGGCCGACGCTGGCGGCGGGCGGGGGACAGGGAGACGTTCATCCCGCTGGGCGAGTTGGGGAGCTGGGACAGCGGCGAGATATTCCCCCTCCGACAACCGGTGGCCGTTGGCGACGAACTGTGGTTTTACTACTCCGCTGCCAGCGGGCGGCGACCGCACGCTCCGCTTCTTCCCGGTGATCCGCAGAGATCACACGGGGCGCTCGGCCTGGCCAAACTGCCCAAGGGCAGATTCGTCTCCATGGACGCCGGCGAGGAAGAGGGCTGGCTTCTCACAATGCCCATGAAGCTAAAAGGCAATACCCTCCACCTCAACGCCAACGCCGCAAAGGGCGACATACTCGTCGAGATCCGCGAGTCGGTGTTCCACAAGGCGGATACCCGGGAGCCTCAGTGGGATAAGCAGCTCGGTGCGCCCATACCAGGGTTCTCTCGATATGACTGTAACGTAATGACAACCAACGGCCTCGACCACGTGGTTACCTGGCGAGGTAAGTCGGACCTGAGCGAGATAGGCGACAAGGAAGTGATGCTGAAAATCATAATGCGCAACGCTGAACTGTACGGCTTCAAGATTGACTGAACGGTTACGAGTAATCTGACCCTGAATGAGCAATTCAAGTTAAGCGGAAATGGGAGCCAAGGAAACCAGGTCCGGCTTTGAAGCGGAAGCGGCGGATTCGGCTTCAGGCGTGGGGAGACGGCCAATATGGCGAAAACCGGGCTCGAAGGCGGGAGCAGCGATTTCGTTGCGGTTGAAGGCGGCGGCCGAGTAGTTGTATGACACGCTGATCGGCGCGAACGTCCATGAGATGCGGAGCGTGCTGACAGCCTTGAAGGAAGACAACACCCGAGCCTGCCAAAATGTCGCTGCTGGGGCTGGGGGGATTGGCGCTGAATCCGGCGGCGATAAGTTCTTCGTTAGGCCAGGGGGCGTAGTAACCGGCCTTATCACTGGGCGCGGATGTTGCGGGTCGCCCGGCGACGGTCGGTCTCTTTCAGGACGCGTTTGCGCATCCGAATTGACTTGGGGCACACCTCAACCAGTTCATCCTCCTGGATGTATTCCAGGGCCGCTTCTAGGCTCATTTGGCGCATGGGCCGCACCTTGGCCGAGTCGTCTTTGCCGGCGGCGCGAACGTTGGTGAGCTGTTTCATTCTGGTGACGTTTGCGGTTATGTCGTTATCTTTGCAATGTTCGCCGACGATCTGGCCTTCGTAGACCTGATCGCCTGGTTTGACGAAGAAGAAACCGCGGTTGTAAAGCGAGTCGAGTGCATAGGCGGTGACCTGGCCGGTGTGGGTGGCAATGATGACGCCGTTTGGCCGCTGAGGAATGGCGCCGCGCATTGGCTCATACTTTTCAAAGGTGTGGTGCATGATAGCACGGCCCTGGGTGGCGTTTAGCATACGCGCGTGCAGCCCGAGCAGCCCGCGTGAAGGAATCATGAATTCCATGTGAATAAAATCGTTGGTCCCGCCCTTGGCGTTCATACAGATCATTTCACTGCGCCGATCGCCCAACAGGCTCATGAC
>JABMQG010000261.1 GCA_013203365.1 Planctomycetota bacterium
CGTGATAACCATTGCATCAAACGTGAAATACTTCCGCGCCATTTCCTGAACCTGCTCGGCCGTCACGGCCTGGATGCGATCGGTGTATCGACGGGAAAACTCCACGTCGCCGGCAGAGATGTAATCTCCCGCCAGCGTGGCCGCCTGACTCTCAACGCTCTGCTGGGAGTAGACGTAGTCGGCCACCTTCTGCCGTTTTGCCTTATCCAGTTCCTCCGCCGTTATGCCATCGTCAATGACACGCTGCAACTGCGTGAGGAGCTCCGCCTCCGCCGCGTCGGCCCCGTCGGCGGCGGAATGAAAACTGAAGGTGAACTGCCCGGGGCCCCACTGAGGGGTCCATGACCCACTGTAGATGGACGTCACCAGTTTCTTCTCACGCAGCAGAAGGCGATACAGCCTGGAGGACGGACCGTTGGTGAGCACGTGACTGAGCACGTCCAGGGCGTACAGGTCCGGGTGAACCAGCGGGATGGACCGAAAGCTGATCCGCTCGTTGACATCCTTGACCACCTCGGAAGTCTTAACCACCCGCCGAACGCCGGTGATCATCGGCACATCAGGCAGGATGTGCGGCGGTGAGGCCGTTTCCTCAAAACCGGCTAAGGCCCCGCACAGCCAAGTGAGGATTTGATCGACATCCACATCGCCGACGACGGCGAAGATCATCTTCTGAGGCACGTACATCTGGCTGTGATAGTCCAGCACGTCGCCGTAGCTGATTCGCTTGACGGCGCCTAGGTACCCTATCGTCGGCACACCCGCCGGGTGCTGGCCGTAGAAGTTGCTCGCGTGGGCGTAGTGCATCTGCCTGTTCGCTTCGTCCATGCCCATCTCGATCTCACGCTGGACTACCCCGTGCTCTCGCTGAAAGTCGGCCAGCGTGATATCCGGCCGGGCCATCCAGTCGGCGAGGATGTCGATGGCTTGTTCCGTACGGCTGGAAGCACAGTTGACGTAATAGACGGTCTGTGCTTGCGAAGTGTAGGCGTTGGACTCCGCGCCGATGGCGTCGAGTCGGCTTCGGCTTTGCTTGGGCGACTGGATGTGCCCCTCGCTACGGGTAACACCCTTGGCCACCAGATGCTCGGTCAGATGGCTCAGGCCGCAGCCTAGCCATTGGCCCTCGTACAACGAACCGGCCCGGACAAAAGCCTGCACCGTCACGACGGGCAGGTTGTGGTTCTCCCGCACGATAGCCGTAAGGCCGTTCGACAGCGTAGCGACCGTCACACCGTCGGCGGTCCGCCGGCTGACCACCTTAAGCGGCACCGGCCGGCGGGTGAGCCCATCTGCCGGCGACGCCGTCAGCCCCTGCCGATGGCACCCTACGGTCGGCCAACAGACAATCGACGTGTAAAACACTGCTGCGATAAACTTCTTCATAATGGCTCCTCTTGCCGGTTGGGCCGGCCGGCCAAGCGGCCGACCCTGGCCGAACGCGATCACACTTCCAGGGCCTAACATACATGTGCCCATGCATTATTGCAATTCCGTGGCCCAACCACCGCAGAGGAGGCATTGGCCAGTCGGCTGGCGGCTCAAGCCGGATGCGCCAAGGCCGCATCGGCAAGTTGGCGCCGTCGTATGCTTGAACTTCCTTACCCCTGTCAATCCGAAGTAGAAATGTCCGCTATGGATGGACTTGATGCGTGCAAGCGGAACTTGTTCCAAGGATGCTCAGGGCCGGGAAAGGGGAAAGGTTCCTTACCCCTTTTTTCTTCCTTTTCTCTTACCGTCAGTTGCCTGTTGCCGGCACGCGGGCACGTGCCCTGACTAGCTGCAGAATCTCTGAGTAGATGTCGATCTGGACTGGGTCCGCAACTTCGAGCGTGACTGCAAGGGCGTATCGAACGGGCTTCTCCATCTTTCCGGCGTCGGCACGACAATTCACCTTCAACATCAACTCCGCACCATCGACGAATGGAATTGCGTCGTCACCTTCGAAAACCATGTGCTGAACGGTGCCGCGCGCGGAGTCATTGCGGTTGACCTCCGCCGTACCAAGACCCAGGGCCTCGCGCAGTTTCGTGGCGGGGATATCGAGTACGAGGGCGGCTTGGCGGTACGCACGATGCCGCAGATTCACGGGGCTGATCCATCCCAGGGTGACGGTAAGTCGACGTTTGTACCGAACGCTGGCCAGCGCCGGCGGCAAAGGCAAGAGGTATTCGTGTCCCTCGTCAGTAGAAATCCTGTCCCAACCCAGGAGCAAGACGCGTTTCTCTGTGCCGGCGAGTAACCGAGTTGGCTCGACTTCCCCATAGCCAAGCAGTTTTCGCTTGATCGCCGTCATTGTTCGCCGGTCGAGGTTTGGCGGAGCAGCCTGCTCGATCACGTCAGAAGAATCGGTCCACGATGCGCCATGGACAAGGAGCGCCTTCAGTATGACGGCCATCCATTCCTCGGCCAGTCGCTCGCCACCAGGCTCGTTCACCAGGGAAGCCAGTCGTTCGTAGGCCATTCCCGCGGTACGCGACGCTAACGCCGTAGCATTGCTGGTTCCGCGACAGAAGGCCGTCTGGTTGAGCTCGGCAGGCAAACGCCCAGGGGCAGCGACCTGCTGGCCAGGGGCTCTCTTGTCGGGATGAATCTTCAGCGTGGCCGGATCGCCACTGCCATTTACATGCTCGTGATAGACTTGCCGCCCTCCCTCCATCATGATCTCCGGCTTGATCGCGCGTCGGAACCCTCCTGAGACCGTTGACAGCGGACTGGGTAGACGACGCCCACTGAATGGGTCGCGTCGATAGCCCAGCGGTGGACTGCCAGTTCGGTCGGCGTGGACAGAGCCCACCGTGACCACGTTCACTGCTTCAGCAGGGCAAAACGGCCTCCGCCGGGATTGGTCCTTGAGGATGGCGCAAACCGTGAGCCGGAGAATCTCTTCTTCTGACTTTGTGGTCAACTCGGCCCTCGTGCAATCCAAGACCAAGTCTTGAACCTGATTGCCGGCACTAACCAGAAACAGCACGTTGTACTTCCATGCCAGCCAATCCAGAAGTCGGGCCAAGGGACTGATCTCTCGGTGGAAGGGAAGTGACGCATCGCCTATCGACAGGTTTATAACGCGGACTGAGGAGGCAGCGGCTGGTTCATTCCCATCAGGTTCGAAGAGACGGCGGACTGCGCGCTCAATGACATCGACAGGGAGCTGGTCAAATGGCATCGCTTCGTTCACCTGACCACTAAAATCGCTGAAAGGAACGAAGATTGGTCTCACATATACGGGCTTTGGAAGTGGATCGCCCGGGGCAGACAGATCCCCGTGAACGATGAGAGACGCCATTGCCGTGCCGTGCTGCTGCTGTCCTGGCAAGTACTGTGCGGCCAGGCCATCAGGGTCATCGACGGCCAATCGATTTGCTAAAGCCACATGGTTTTCCAACGGGCATCCATCAAGCAATGCCACGACTGGTGGCCCGGCTGGCACCGGGCGTCCACGCAGGCCAGCAATGTCGAAGGGAACACCCGGGTTTTCAGAAATAGGTGAAGCCATCTGCGCTGACGGCCGAAAGAACATGACCTTGTCACATCGGAGCAATTCAGTATACGTCTCATTCGTGATGTGGGT
Source organism: Planctomycetota bacterium (assembly GCA_013203365.1). Lineage (GTDB taxonomy): Bacteria > Planctomycetota > Phycisphaerae > SM23-33 > FEN-1343 > JABMQG01. The sequence goes on from JABMQG010000261.1 coordinate 3,575, forward strand.
GACCGCTTCTTCCGCGCGTGTGCGAGGAATGTCCACCAGCACGCCGTGGTACATGATCTCAGGTATCGCGCGCTCCCGGACGCACTGTCCGCCGAGTTGCTGAACGATGTCATTGAATCTTCGGAAGGCTTCGGTCCTGGCGTCATCAGACTGGCGGCACCAGAGTTCGGCTTGAAAGCGAACCTGGTCAACTTGAAACTGAAGGTTTTCCTTCCAGGAGTCCACAACGCCGGTGTCCAGAAGACGGTCTTTGGGCCCCCACAAGCGCACGTCCCACAGTTGCTTGAAGACATTCTTGAATGGGCCGAAACCCTTCGTTGCCCGCTTTTCTGGATGCTGCGACCACTGGTCCCACAAGCCAATCATCTGCTGCATCGCTTGCTGGTTGGTCATCAAGGCAAAGAGCCGCAACGGCACCTTCTGGTCGGGTTCATCGGTTATGACAAATCCGTCAGCCGGCTCGATGTCATCGAGATCAAGTTCCGTCAGCCATTCGAGCCCCGGCACTTTCTCGGCAGCCTTGGCCAAGTCAACGATATCGTCAATCACCTCGAGAACGATCACCTGTTCTGGGTCAAGCCCCGTTATGCCGAACTGCACACTTGCAAAGGATTCGACGATTCTACGGAACTTCGCATCAAGGCGTTGTCGTTGTTGGGCCGGCAAAGGAAGCGCAAGGCCCAACCAGGCCGGCGAACGCTTGTGCCGATTGGTTCGCTTGGCCGTCGGGAAAATGAGTATTGGTTTCTCTGGCATGCAGTTAATCCCCTGTAAGTTGCATCATCGCTTCCCTGGGTTGATGCGAGCCAACCACTGCTTCATCTCGCGTTTGGCGATATCTTCGGGCTTGGATTGACCAAGCGACAGCACTTGCCGCCGAAGCAGATTGCCAAGGAAGTCCTCAAGCTCGGAATAACTTGATCCATTTAGTTTCTCGGCCAGGATTCGCGAGGTGATGCCTATCGTGACTTGAAGGCGTCCTTGAACGCGGTCGAAGTACTGCACAATCTGCGCCGGCGACGGGGCAGGCAGTTCCACGCGCACCTGGAATCTGCGCCAGACAGCGCGGTCTAGCAGCTCCGAGTGGTTGGTCGCCGTTATGACGACGACGTGCGGCGGCAGAGCGTCGATCTGAAGAAGCAGGGAACTGACGACTCGCTTGATCTCCCCCGTGTCATGGATATCACCCCGTTCCTTGCCCAGCGTGTCGAACTCGTCGAAGAACAAGACGCAGTGCCGGGTACGGACGAAGTCGAACAGCTTCCGCAATCGCGAGGCGGTTTCCCCGAGGTAGCTACCGATGATGCCTTCGTAGCGGACCACGATCAGCGGCACCATGAGTTCGCGGGCCAAACACTCTGCCAACGTGGTCTTGCCGTTGCCAGGAGGACCAATGAACAACACCCTATGTCTCGGCTCTAGGTTGTGAGATCGCAGGATGTCGCGCCGGTGATGCTCTTCGATCAAATCCCGGCAGATGGACGTGACGGCGTCGGGCAGAACCAGTTCCTCAAGAGAACGATTGGGTGTAATCTCGTAGAAGAGCTCTTGCGGAATGCCCAACGCCAACGGTTCCGCCGCCGGGGGGCTAACGTGCAGTCCCGTACCGTTCAATTCCTTGGCCAGGCGGTCGGCAAGCAACTGGTGCTGCTTGCCTCGTTCTTCCGCGATCACCGCTTCCACGGCGCGGCGAAATAACATGCGGTCGCCAGAAGTGCCGGCTCGGACAAGCGATATAAGCAAGTGTGACTTGGCCATGTTTCGCATCCTGCGTGATGGTGGCCACCGACTGAAACACGACCTTCATGCAAGTCAGTTGCCCCTTCTCCATGCAGCGATCAGCTCGCGGGGTTCTCGGGTCCATCACCGGCGGCAATTGTACGCGATGAACCCGGTTCTCTCAATGTAGAAAAGAGATTGGTAAGACCGGACATTACTACTTTGGTATGACAGTTGAACTTCCTTGCCCCTTGCCCGGTGGGCGAGGCAGTCGCTATACTCAAGGGTTTGGATATGTGCCGGGATTTGGCCTGGAGCAGATGACGAATCGAATGCATTGCTACAGGCGGACGCTCTGCACTATAAGGCCGGCGAAACTGCCATGATCGACTCAGTACGTTCATGCCGCCCAGAGGATAACCAGATCGTCATCCTCGGCGCGAAGGAACACAACCTTCAGAACATCAACGTCCGCATACCTCGCGATCGGCTGGTGGTGGTAACGGGCCTGTCCGGAAGCGGCAAGAGCTCGCTGGCTTTCGATACAATCTATGCCGAGGGCCAGCGGAAGTACGTGGAAAGCCTGTCCGCATACGCTCGGCAGTTTTTGGCTCAATTGCAGAAGCCGGACGTGGAGCATATCGAGGGTCTGCCGCCGACCATAGCCATCGAGCAGCGGGCCGGCAGCGCCAACCCGCGATCGACCGTTGCAACGACCACGGAGATTTACGACTACCTCCGCCTGCTGTTCGCCCGCGTGGGCCAGCCGCATTGCTGGATCTGCGACCGGCCGATCACAAGCCAGACCGTCACCAACATGGTTGACAGCATATTCCGCCTGCCTGAGGGCACCCGATTCATGGTTCTGGCCCCGTTAGTCAGGGGACAGAAAGGCCAACACGAGGACGTGTTCCGGCTGGTTCAGCGGGAGGGTTTCGTCCGGGTGCGGATGGACGGGGTAATCTACGACGTCAAGGGCACACCGGAACTGAAGAAGAACGTCAAGCATACCATCGAGGTAGTCGTAGACAGGCTGGTCCTTCGCGAGACGGTCCGCCCAAGGCTGGCCGACAGCCTGGAAGTGGCCTTGCGGCTCAGTGACGGCCTGGTTGTTATATGCTACCAGGAAGACGAGGCACCTGCCCGCCGGGGCAAACCAGCCAAAGCGGACGAGGCCTCCGAACCGGCCGTCCAAGCCAAAGGGCAAACTGCTTGGCGCGATCAGATCTACAGCGCCACCTACGCCTGCCCCGATCACCCGGAGGTCAACCTGCCGGAGCTTGCGCCCCGGATGTTCAGCTTCAACTCACCCTACGGCGCCTGCCCGGAATGCGACGGGCTGGGCACGATTCTGGAATTCGATCCGGACCTGATCGTGCCGGACCCCACGCTTACGCTCAGCCACGGCGCCATAGCCGCCTGGCGGCACGGCGGCCAGCGAATGAACATCTACTACAGCCGCCTCCTCCGCCAATTCTGCCGAGATAATAACGCCTCGCCGAACGTACCCTACGCTCAACTGCCGGCGGCGATCAGGCAGAGCCTGATGAGCGGCAGCGGACGGTTCGAGGGCGTCGTGCCCAATCTCACCAGGCGGTGGCAGAACACAGACAGCGAGTACGTCAAGGAACACCTGCATGCTTACTTGTCTGAAAATCCCTGCCGGGCGTGCAAGGGCACCCGGCTGCGGCCGGCCAGCCTGGCGGTGCGAATAGGACAGTACAATGTTCACGACGTTACCAGCTTGAGC
>JABMQG010000262.1 GCA_013203365.1 Planctomycetota bacterium
GCCTCCAGCATCGCCGACTGGGTCTTGGGCGTGGCTCGGTTGATCTCGTCGGCGAGGATAATCTGGTGGAAGATCGGCCCGGATTGAAACTCGAATCGCCGCTGGCCGGTTTGCTTATCCTCGCTGATGATATTCGTGCCGATTATGTCCGCGGGCATCAGGTCGGGGGTGAACTGGATTCGCCCGAACGTCAGCGACAGGGCCGAGCTGAGCGTGCGGACCAGCAGCGTCTTTCCCAGTCCCGGAACACCTTCCAACAGCACGTGCCCGTCGCAGAACAGGCAGATCAGCACGTCTTCGACAATCCCGTCATGGCCGACGATAACCTTGCCGAGCTCCTTTTGCAGGTTCCGGAACATGTTGCGGAAGCCCCGGCAGTGCTGTTTGATCTTCTCCACGTCGGCGCCGGCTGGGCCGGTGTGGTCGGAAGCGTTGTCTGACATTGGGGGTTCTCCTTTATGAATGCCCTTTTTCTTTTTCTTTGCTTTCGTCGCTCATACGATCCCTGGCAATCTTCTTGGCCCGGAGCAACCGGTCCAGATGATCCGACTGTTGGTCTTCCTTTTTCGCACTCTCGGCCTGTTGCGCCGGTTTGACGGCCGAAGCGGCCTGACTAACCTCGGCCAGGGGCATCTCGGCTGGCCCGACGGCCTCGCCGCCGGCATATCGAGCGGCCGTGTTTGCCGCAGCCGATGCGGAGGAAAACCCTTCCTGCACCTGCCGGCGCCGGCTGCGCAACTGTTGAAGGGTCCGGCGGGCCCCGTCGGTGTCCTTGCCGGGGCGGAACACCACCGCTAGCCGCCGCAACGCCGCACGGAAATCGAAGGCCACGCGGCGGACGGCCACGTCCAGCAGGAACAATATCAACCAGGCGATAACCAGCGGCTTGATCAACGGCAGGGCCGTCTTGGGGTATTCCACCCCCTCACGGCTGAACAAGTCCACAGCCGCCGGGTCGCCGCCAAGCACACGCCCACCGGTGGCCTTGGCAACTTCCACAAGCAGGGCGTGGTTGTCCTTCAAATCGCGGTACTCCGGCGCGAAAGGCAGATTCACCACGGCCTGGGCCATGCCGATTTGCATCTGGCCGTTCTCCCCTGCCTTGGCGTATCTTACGTTCACCAGGTAGCTGCCCGAGCGGTCGACTTGGAAGTTGCCACGATACCTGCCCGGTCCGACCTGCGTCAAAGCCAGGCCCTTGGCCGACAAGTCCGGAGCGATCACCTGGCCGGTCATCTGGCTGAACTCCGCAAACTGCCCTGCCGATTGCACCGCATCGACAGTCACCTGGACTCCCCGGCCGTCCACGTCGGCAAATACCTCGCAGTCGGAAGCTTGGCCGGATTTTGCCACGTAGCGGACCGCCTGCTCCCAGAACCGTCCGAACCCGCCCCAGGCCACCCAGTCCGGTGCCCATCGGCTGTCGATAGAGCTGGTGAACGCCACGCATCTTCCTAGCCCGCTCTGACCGGTCGCGAGGATCGGGTCGCCCTCACTGCTGGTCAGCACGGTCCGCGACAGCCCGCCCTTGGGGCCGGTAAGCACGTATCCCCGCAGCTGCGGCAAATCGCCGGCCAGACCACGAATAACCTCGCTCAGCGAGTCGGTCACACGCGGCTGAAAGGGCGTCTCGACGATCAGACTTCGGCGTACGACCTGGGCCTCCTTGATGAACAACTGCGGCAGCTTCTTGGGGTCCTGGACATGGTAGAACCGCCCGCCGGTGGCCCTGGCGATTACCTGTAGGGTTTGAATGTCGCTGGGGGTGTGCGGCGACACTGCCACCGTCGAGCAGGTGATCCGCGCAGCCTTGAGCTGGCTCAAGAGCGACGGCGACGGCGGCGACGGGTCGCCGTCGCTGATCATTATCATGTGCTTCTGACCGGCCTGACAGTTCTGCAAGGCGGCGTATGCCGCCTGCATCGGTCCGCCGAAATCGGGCATGTCGCCCATTTGCATGTTCTTCACCGCGGCGATAGCCTTCACCTTGTCGCCGACCGGCCCGAGCGGATAAACCCAGCCGGCGCCGCCAGAACCCCAGGCGTATTCCACCACACCCACAAGGTCCAGTCGGCTAAGCGACTTGATCGCCGCGATAGACATCTCCTTGCTCCAGTAGTTGCCGTTTGGCATCTCGCAGGCGTGCATGATCAGCACCAAAGCGCCCTTGGGCATCTGCTTCTTCTGGGGCGGATCCAGATCCACCGGCAGGATTTCCGCCAGCGGCGAGCCGATCCAACCGCCGGCCCCGAACGAATTCGGCCCGCCGGCGACAACCAGACCGCCGCCGAGATCCTCCACATACCGCTGAAGAACCTCCTGCTGGCTGAGTGAAAGATCGCTGTTGTGGACGTCGACGAGGAGGATAGCGTCCTTGTCCAGCAGCTCGGCCAGCCGATCAGGAAAGTTTGACGGATCCCACCCGCGCGCGTCGATACCGGCCGACCGCAGCATCTGGACGATTCCCGCCGACCGCTGGGGATCAGTGTCTACAACCCGGACGTGTCCCTCACCCGCTACGAACGTGATGCAACTGGCGACGTTGTTTTGCGACAGCTCGTCGCTGCCCGGTGAATCAGGGATAAAAGTCGCCTCGAACTCGTGCACGCCGGCGCTGCCCACCGGCAGTGAAACGGTCCTGACGTTTGTGACAGGGTTAAACTCGACCGGCATCGTCGGCTCGCCGGTTTGCCCGTCCAAGGCCACCGGTTCGCCGTTCAGTGTCAACATCAGTCTGCCGGCCGCCTGCGTGGTGCTGGTCAGCACGAACCGCAACGAGATGGTCTGCCCGCTTCGCGCCCTGCGAGGGGCCAGAAGATTCTTGAAGACCACCTCATGCTCGTAGTCGTAGAGAAGCGGCAGAACGTCGATGGGAATCTTGTTGGCCGCGGCGGTCTTGGCAGCCTCGGCCAGGTCGCCGGTGGTCTGATTGCCGTCGCTTATTAGCAGCATTCGCACTGCCGTATCCGGCGGGGCGATGGCCATCGCCAGTTGCACGCCCGAGGCCAGGTCGGTCTGTTCGCGCGACAGGCCAAGGGTTCGCGGCCCGGTCAGCTGATCGGCCGTGGAGGCCATGGAGGCGATCCCAGCCGACTCGGCCGTGTAGATCACACCCAGCCGGTCGGCGGGCTTCTTGTGGGAGAGGGTCTCGGCAAGATAGCCCTTCGCCGACTCCTGAAGGGCCAAGGGCACGGACTGGCTCTGGTCGATAATGGCAATGACGCTGAGCTGCTCGTGCGTGCGATTGAGCACGGGCTCGCTCAGTAAGGCCGCCAGCAGGGCCACTACCGCCGCCCGGCAGACGATGGCGGCGATCTGGCGGACTCGGCCGAGCGAGGCGAGGTTCCGCCAGGCCATCCAGACCAACGGCAGCACCACCACCGTCGCCAGCAGCCACCACGGGCGGGTGAAATGGAACTCGGTTGCGATAATCATAACGGCCATATCTGTATGCGATTGTTCCCGGCGTCGACAACGTAAGCGTTTCGGCTCGAATCGACCGCCACTGCCCACGGATACGCCAGCTGACCCAACTGTCGGCCCGCTGCCCCGAAAGTCCCCATGCTCTCACCGTCGGGGGAGAACAGTTGCAGGCGGTTGTTTCCGTATTCGCAGACCACCAGCGTATCCTCATCCACCATTGCCAGGCCGTACGGGTAGCGAAGCTGGCCCAGCCCCCGGCCTGTCGAGCCGAACTCGCCCAGGCGCCGCCCGCTAAGGTCGTAGATGACGATGCGATGGTTGCACGCGTCGGCAACGTAAAGGCGACGACGCTTGGCATCGATGCAAAGCGCCGACGGCCGGGCAAACTGACCAAAACCCTCACCGGCAGAGCCGAATGCGAACAGGAACGACCCGTCCGCGTCGAAGACACTCACCCGGTCGTTGCCGCCGTATTCACTGACGAAAACCCGCCCGTCGTCGGCAATGGCCACGTCCGTGGGATAAATGAATTCACCCTGGCCCTGGCCGAATCGGCCGAACTGGCGAACGAGTTGGCCGTTGGGACGGAAGACCATCACCCGGTGATAGTGCGTGTCGGCCACATACAGGTTCCCGTCCGGACCAACGGTGATGCCGGTCGGCTTGCCGGACTCGATCTGCGGCATGCGGAAGCCGCCGATTGGATTGCCTGACGAATCGAACATCTGGATGCGACCCGTCTTGTCCACGACAAACAACGTGCCATCGACGGCCCGGTCGATGGCGCGGGGATATATGAACTCACCCGCCCCTCGCCCGGTCCGCCCGAACGCCCGGGCCGATCGGATACCATGCGAATCGCCGCCATCGGCCCCACAACCGCCCGCCTCCAGCGCCAAGGCGCACGCCAGAATCATTGCAGTCGCCGACCGCATCCGCACGCATCGCAGCAGCACCCACACCCCACCCGCCAGCACCATGTAGGCGCTAACCAGGATGAGCGACGAGGCGATCACATCCTGTTGGCGGGCGTAGTGCATCTGATTGAGCAGCCGTTGGGCGAAATTGGGCAGACCGGCCGGCAGCAGAACCATAGTCGCCGGAAGCTCGGTCAATCCCAGCAGCACGACCAGTGCAAATGCCGCCGCGGGTATAGGCCAGGTTCGCGGCAGGTGCACGAACCGCCAGGCAGCCAGGTTGGACGCGCCGTCGGCAGCGGCCATCTCGCCTAACTGACGATCCCGGCCGTCGCGAGCCAATCGCATCACCAGCAGTGCCAGCCCGCCCAGCCGACCGACCAGGCCGGCCGCGACCATCGGCCAGCCTTGCCGAATCGCCGCCGGCAACCCAAGCCGAACCGCCAATTCCAGTATCGCCACCCCCACCACGCTGCCGGGCAAGAGCATCGCC
>JABMQG010000263.1 GCA_013203365.1 Planctomycetota bacterium
ATCGGACACTCGGCACGGCACCCGGCACACTACACTGGCCCGCCGCGAAGGTCATCCCGTCGGCAACTACCACTTCTCCTTGTCTCTGGTGATTATACCACTCGGCGCAGAGCCAATCCAGCACACATTCGCGCTTCAGCGATCGAATTTGGGCATCCGCTACGGCCAATATCTGGCCGGCAATTGGTCGATGGCCGCGGCAGAGTAGTTGCTCTTTGATGATTGTGGCGAGGTGGTCTGATCGTAGTCGCAAGTTCATGCCATGTCGGCCAGTAGCAGGAGAAGAGCAGACTTATGACAAGCGTGTCATTGCCGCGAACAGGGCCGGCGGGACTGGCGGCACGTACGGTTTCGGGGCAGGCGTCATGTTCAAACTCGGGCCCAAGAGAGGCAGGCTTCTAATCCCGGTGCGGGGCACGGTGGACGCGATTGTCGGCGGCAAGTTCGCCCACACAGTGAGCTCAACCCCCGTCGGCGATTGAGTCTCCGCGGCATCGCCGCGTCCTTGACGATTCGTATGTGATTGTCTATCGTTGTTTTTCAAACGCCGTTTCCTCAGATAAGGAGTCGATCGCATGGCCGTGCCGGGGACTATGGGCAAGATCCTTCTGGTCGATTTGGACACCGGGACCATTTCAGAGGAGACGCCCGAGGATGAACTCTACCTGGCGTACCTGGGTGGCTACGGACTGGGGGCGTACTACTTGTATCGACTGCAAGAACCGGGTGTCGATCCGCTGGGGCCGGATAATCACTTGGGTTTCTTCTCAGGACTGCTGACCGGGGCGACCGCGATCACCGGCAACCGCTACGTGGTGGTTGGCAAGAGTCCCAAGACGGGCACCTGGGGCGATGCCAACTCCGGCGGAACGTTCGGCCCGGCCATGAAGTCCGCCGGCTTCGACGGTGTGGTCTTCCGGGGTATCAGCCGGTCGCCCGTCATGCTGCTCTTGCGCGACGGCCAGGCCGAACTGCTGCCGGCCGATCAGTGGTGGGGACTCGACTGCTGTGAGGTGGACGAGAAGGCGCGTGAGGAATTCGGCAAGAAAGCCTGCGCCGCCTGCATCGGCCCTGCCGGTGAGAGGCAAAGCCTGCTGGCGTGCATTATCAACGATCGGGGCCGCGCCGCGGCCCGGAGCGGCCTGGGCGCCGTGATGGGCTCGAAGCGAGTCAAGGCGATCGTGGCCGTCGGCACCGCCAAGCCCGCCATGGCCGATCCTGAGGGCATGAAGCAGTCCATCGCCAAGCACCGCGAGCATCTCAACCAGAGCGCATTCACGGAGCACTTCCGCCACTACGGCACGCCCGGGGGTACGGCCAACTGCTGTGTTACCGGCGACTCGCCGATTAAGAACTGGGCTGGCGTTCCGGACGACTTCCCCACGGTAAGCAAGATCAGCGACGACGCCGTGCTGGCCATCGAGCGCAAGAAGTTCGGCTGCTGGCGCTGCCCGATCGCTTGTGGCGGCCATACGGTGGTCGAGGAGGGGCCCTATGCTTCCGACACGCACAAGCCGGAGTACGAGACCCTGGGCGCGTTCGGCACCCTCTGCCTGAACGACAACCTGGAGTCGATCAACCTCTGCAATGAGATATGCAACCGCTACGGTCTGGACACGATCAGTGTCGGCTGCGCGGTGGCGTTTGCCATCGAGTGCTTCGAGAACGGACTGATCACGTCGGCCGAGACCGGCGGCATCGAGCTGAATTGGGGCAACCATGAGTCGATCGTCGAGCTTACCCGGGCCATCGCACGGCGTGAGGGGTTCGGCGAAATGCTGGCCGACGGCGTGAAACGCGCGGCCGAGCAGATCGGCAAGGGGGCCGAGCAGTATGCCGTTCATGTCCAGGGCGAGGAACTGCCGATGCACGACCCGCGACTCAATCCCGGCCTGGCCACCGCCTATCAGATCGACGCCACGCCCGGGCGTCACACCCAAATGGGCTCTTGGACGGTCGAGGCCGGGTTCAGCCCGGAAGGCCTCGTGACCGACCCGATCGAGCGGTACACGTACACGGGCAAGGGCCGAGCCCAGCGGATCGTCAGCGGCCACCAGCACGTGGCCGCCTCAGCCGGCATGTGCATGATGGGCTGGGTCATCCTGAAGCCGGAGGCCCTGACCGACTCACTCACGTACACCACCGGCCATGAGTATACGCTCGACGAGGTCCTCGAGATGGGTGACCGTATTGCGGCCCTCCGCATGGCCTTCAACATCCGCGAGGGAGTCCACAAT
>JABMQG010000024.1 GCA_013203365.1 Planctomycetota bacterium
GTCTTCACCGCACCGGGCCAGCAACTGATCTCCATCCCGATCACGATCGTCGACGACGACGCGACCGACTTTGTCCTCACGGCCGAGACAGACAACGCCGAGGTGACTATCTCCGGCCCCATCCACGTTGACGGCGATACGTACGAGGTTACCATCGAAGCCCCGGCAGGACTTGACGGGCAGGTCGTCTTCACCGTCTCGGCTATCGAGGCCGGCTACAGTGGCAACCCGAACATCGTGCCCGCGGTACAAACCTTCACCATCTCGACCGACCTGGGTTTCGCCACGCCGCTTGCCGGGTCTTACGTCATAAGCCAAGACGGCTTCGGGCTCACGCTCGGCATCGACGGAATCAGCCCAAACGGCGAGCCTCTGACGTTGTCGGCCTTCAGTTCCACTTCGAAGCTGAAGGTCTACATTCCAACCGGGAACCGCTACGCATTGCTACACTTTGCCGATAGCGACGGTGCGCCAATCGGTGGCATCCTCGTGCAACTGTTCGACCAGCGGTCTGCGACTGCCGTCGAACGCTTTGTCAACCTGTCGACCTTGCATGTCAACGAAACCATCGACCAGCAAAACGGCAAGTCTATCTATGAACTCATCGACGCTGGTGCCGGCCAGGAACCCTTCTACACCGACGTGCCGATTTTCGGCATCGCTGCCGACCAGGCATTCCTGACCGGCGACCCAGTAAACGGTGATGGCTCCGGCGACAGCAGCCTGGGTGCGTTCGTGCCGGACCGGCCCATACCTGCCGGAACGTCGGGCAACCTTGCCTTCTCAAGCGCCGGCACACTGGCCTACCTCAATGAAGACAACCAGATATTTGTTACCGAGACCTCGGTGCCGGGGCTCAATGGAGGATATGTAATCTTCGGGCAGGTGATCTCCGGCTGGGATGTCTACGGCGACATTATGGCCCGGCCCACCAACGCACAGGGGGTCCCGGAAGATACACTGCTGCTTCAGTCGGTGGAGATTCTCGACAGCCCCGCCGATGGCACGCTGACGCTGGTGGCGAATCGAAAATTCACCGGCGATGGAACTGTAACGGTCACGCTAACGGATGAGAGCGGCAACAGCGTCAGTCAGGATATCACCATCGTGGCCGAGGACCAAATCGGACAGCCCACCTCAGTCAATTGCGCAGCAGATGTGGACATTGCCCCCGGCGATGCGGCCGACTTTCCCGTCGACGTGGCGTACGCCGGAACCGGTGAATTGGACGTGTCGGCAACCAGCGACTACGCCGGAGAAGGCCACGTATCTCTGTCTATAACAGCCGTCGAGACCTCGGCTAGGGCAGAACGATCCTACATTCTCCATGTTGGCCTGCCGGCAAGCTACGACGGCAAGGAGTTCACCATAACCGTCTCGGCCTCCTTGGCCGGTGTGGGAAACAGCGCTGCGGTAACACGGCAACTTCAGGTCGCCTTCGGCACTCGGCCAACGATCAGCGACCCGGGGATCATCGACCTGGAAGTCGGCGGATCTATCACGCTGGACCCGTTGACCATCACCGATCCAGACAATCCTTTCGCGGAACTGGACCTGACTATTACCACCGACTTCGACGACGACGATGACGACGATGACGAGGTCTCGCTCGACCCGAACACCTACGAGGTGACCATCAATGCCCCGGCCGGCTTCGAGGGCATTTACAGCGTCACAGTCACGGCTGTCGAGGCTGTCTACGCCAGCGCCTACGCCAACCTCGCCCCCGGCAGCCAGACATTTTATGTCTCCACACTGGGCGATCGGCCGGTCATAGACGATCAAACCGATATCCGCTTCATGGCTCCGGATGAATCGCCCGTGATCCAAATACCAATCAACGACGACAGCACCGTAGGATTTGACGTAACCGTCACCGACACCCATCGGCTGGCGGAAGCGCAGATCACCGACGCCGGCGACGGCTTGTACGAACTCATAATCAACTCGCGGTACGGCAATTTCTTCGGCACATTCGACGTGACTGTCTCGGCTATCGAAACCACCGACCTCGCCGCCGAGGTGCTGACGCCGACCACCTACATCTTCACGGTAGTCTGTCAGGGTCCGGACGTGCCTGCCGTGCTGGACCGAATCTCCCTCGACAACGCCGTAGTCGTCGCAACCGATGGCAATTGGCTGTACGTGGGCCTCGGGACCGAAGGATTGCAGGTTTACGACCTCACCGAACCGGCCAACCCGCAACTTCGTGGCAGCTTCGGGTCGGAAGAAGGGTTTGTCGGATACACGAATGACATATAAATTATCGAGTCGGCCGACGGGCAGAAGATCGTCCTGCTGGCCGGAGATACCGGTGGATTGTTCAGTTTGCTGGTGGA
>JABMQG010000264.1 GCA_013203365.1 Planctomycetota bacterium
GAGCAATGTCGCCGCAACGTATCTTCGCAACGATGTCCTGCATGATCCGATAGTACTTCGGCACGTGCTTTGCCGCCGTCCGCATATCAGCCCTTCATCGCTTCGCCGCACTCCAACTTAACGCACTAAGCCAGTCTACCCCCGCCAACCCTTTAGCCAAGGCCCGAAGCACGAAAAATGCCACCACACCGAACAGAGCCAAGCGAATGGCACGAAGGCCCCACACCTTCGCCCGACCGCGACGGACTTCACTGGGCCTTCCGTTCTCCGCGACTGCTTCGAAACGCCCCGGGTCGCCAATGGATCCATTCGCAGTCATAGGCTACACCTCTTGGGCCAATCGTTCAGCATTGCAACGACTCCATCCACTTGCCTCCGGGCCCGTTCCATCACGTCGGGCAAGGCCGCGCGAATCCGATTGCGGCAGATAGCACTGTCGGCTTCTAGATGTTCGAAGGCCTCGACCTGCTCTTTAAAAGTGAGGCCCCGGTAGTCGAGTGCATAGTCGCATTGGCCTAACATGTCCAGAACTTCGTAATACTTGTGACCCCAGCCGCAAACGGTAACCGGAACTCCCATTGCCAGGGCCGACACCATGCTGTGAAATCGCGACGCAAGAAAAAGCTGGCATTGGCCTATGAGCTTGCGCAAAGCAATGGAGTCGAGGTCCGCCAGCACCATCATTAAGTACCGCGATTCGCCGACACTATGACCGATCTTTCGCACCACCGGCAGGTCGTTGTTCTTGAGTTTATCGGTGTCCGTGCGGATGCTGTGCGGCATCAACATCACCCGGTAACCCCTGGAGATGACATGTCGCACGAAATCAGTGATAATGCCGAGGTAGTCGATCCCCAGCCGCCGGCAGTTTTTGAAAACGACCGAGCTGGGACTAATGCCTACCATAGGACGATCGTCGCCAAATTCCAGTAAGGCCGACAGTTCAGGCTCCAGCCGCTCCATGTCCGCAAGGTCGTTCAGCGCGAAAGCAACGTCCGGACACTCCGGGGCCTCGATGCCGATCGTTCGCAGATTCTCCGCCGTGTGCGCCCCGCGTGCGGCCAAGTAGCTGCACTGCGGCAGCAGCCACCGGGCACATAATCGGTTCACGCGATGGGCAAAGGGCCCCATTGCCTGAGAGAGCTTGGCCACTCTCACGCCCAGCAACAAGGCGGGCAGGATCGTCAGCACGTTGAATGGTAGATAGATATCACGCCCGTCGCAGAAACTTATTCCTGCCAAATCCAGCACGAGGTCGCATTGCGAGACTAGCCTGCTCGGTTCGAACAGGCACGAGGGCTTCAGCCCCCCCCAACGAACGAGTCGCTCCAACACGATGGGCGCAAAGGTCTTCATCACCAGCGACGCCGGAGTTCCATCCACGACTGTCGTGCGCCGGTAGCGACCCTGCAGTGGTTTGTCGGCCTTGTAATAGGGGCTGAATAACAGGAACTCTGCCTCCGGCAGGTGCCGTTGAAGCAAGCCGATTACGGTGGTAGTCATAGCCTCGGCACCCTTGTTGCCGTATATAGAGCCGCCAACTATGCCGATCATCCGCTTCATGATTCAGAAGTTCTGGAGGAGTTTCAGAAACAGGAAGTAGGCCATGACCAAAGGCTGGGGAATCTTGGAAATCCAGTCCCTTCTACTCGGATCATGTGACCAGTGGTGGTTCAGCAGGATCAGTCTCGCCGCCAGGTCATCGTTCCATCGGACTGGGGCGCCGACAGAGTCATGGATGTGCATACCATACTTGGCAGCCGCCCGCGACCGCGCCGTAACGTTGTAGTGGTAGTTTATCGCCCGCTTTTGCGAGCGGAAAACAGTAGTCCGATCAATCTCATTCGCGACCAATCTACCGGCGGCAGCCATTCGTTGCAGCACCGCCGTGCCTGCGGAATGCCGGGAAAAGATAATCGAATGCTTGATTGGTTCGTGTTTCATCTCCTCCAGCCAGGCATCGCCGGCGCTGAAGTCGCTGGCATAACCCATGTGGTCGTGACAGCGGAGGCATCTCGTCAAGCTGAACAGATGGAAATTGTGGTAATAGGAGAAACGACTGAATGGAAAACAGAACTTTCGACCGTTACGGAGCTTTCCCTGCATCTGTCCTCGCCACCGTCCCCGGCGAAAAAAGAACTCCACCACTTGCGATTGGTCCACCGAGTTCTTCTGGAGCACCTTGTCCAAAAGGTAACGATCGCAGCTATGATTGCAGAATAGGGTAATTACGTACCGGAGGCGTGCTGCAATCTCCGGACCGCTGATCGCCAGGTTGCGCAGCGCCGTAGCGTGGCAGGGCAACGTTACCGCCGCAACTCGGCCAGGAAATGCACGGATCAGGCGAATACCTTCCCGAACGACTGGAACGTCAAAATACTTGCTCGTGCGCGCAGCTAGAATCTCCTCACGCGTGGTTGCCAGCACTGCCCTACCGTCGATCCGTCCGTTCTCGCACCGGATCTTCACCACCAGAGCCCCGTCGATCTCGCCCTCATCCAGCAGGTGCAGCAACAATGCCGTCACCACTCCGCCCGAGGCCGCTCCCGTACGGACTGCCTCTTCCGCTGCATACCCCAAGTAGGCCTGGTCGATGGGCCCCATGGCTCGGTGAGCTGTATCGGCATCGAACTTCATTGGTCCTCAGGCCTGTTGCCGGCCCCCGGAGGCACAGCCCGCATCTGACGCAAGTGGTATAGCACCTCTTCGAGGTAGATGCGGTGCCGATTCAGCATGTCGCCCAGCACGCCCATGAGAAAAAGGACCAGGCCCAACAACAAAAGTGCGCCGCCGGAGAATCCCGCCCACTTGTGCGGCGAGAACTTGCCCGTCAGCAGATAGTGAATTACCAGGAACAATTCCAGCAGCACCCCCGGCACCAGCAGCATAATCGCAATTTTGCCGAAAAACCGCATGGGGTTGTAGTCGCGATAGCAGCGGAAGATGATCGCCAGCGTCTTGAAGCCGTATCTCCAAAGGTTGTCTGCCACCCGGCTCTTTCCGAACTTGCGCATGCCCTCGACCGCAATCGGCACCTCCACCATCCGCATCCGCTTATGCGCAAGGTTCAGGAAGACCTCCTGCGTGTATGTGAACGCCCCGGTCATGTTCAAATTCAGGGCCGCACGAAGGTTATAGCATCGCATGCCGCACGAGACGTCGTGGAACTGCCGGCCGATCAGCCGGGAAATCAGCCGGCTCATTAACCGGTTACCCCAAAGCTTGATCCGCGACATCTGGGGAATGAGTTTGGGGTCGGCAAAACGCGAGGCGGTGGCAAAGTCGGCCTCACCGGCCACCACCGGGGCAATCAATGCCGGGATCGTCTGAGGGTCGAACTGACCGTCGGCGTCGATTGTGACGA
>JABMQG010000265.1 GCA_013203365.1 Planctomycetota bacterium
CCCACGGATACCCCCCCAGCGCCGACAGCAACGCGGGCGCCGCCGCGGCCATTGCTCCTATGATAGCCGACCAGAATTCAGTCGTTTTCAATCCCGATTTTGGCTGCATGGCAAGTCTCCTATTTGGCTATGTGTTTGAGTCCCAGTATGGATGCGACAACCCCGGCCAGCAGCACTGCCAGCCGCCAGCCGGCAGTTAATAGCTTTTGCGCCAACGTAGCCTGCTCCTGCTGTTCGGTTTGAAAGTGTTTCAGTTCGGTTTCAAGGTGAACCAACTCGGCCGTATGTTTGTTCACGAGGCTGAACAAATCTGCGGCACAGCCGTTTGTCTTTGCGGCCTGGGAATGTGTTGCCTTGGCCAGCGATTCAATACGAGCCAATGTTTCTCGCATATCCGCAAACAGATCCGCACATGCACGAGGTATAGAGTTCAAACAACGTTCTTCAGTCATATGATCGTTTCCTTGCGAGGGCGTTTGCCGTACATGTGCAAAATGGCGCCTTTATCACGGCCAAAGGCCGCTTTTGCCGGCGCCGCGGCACAGCTTAGCTTGGCCCAATAGTTCATCATAAGAACCGAGAGGGGTTTTGCCCGGTTGCAAGATCTACGATGACCTGTTCGAACCGGTCGGCGGCAATGACTTCCAAACCGTTGTTGTCGAATTGCGTTTCCACCTTGGCCAACATCTTGGAAGCCTGGTCGGCGGTAGTATTCAGGCATGAAGCCACTTGGTGAATCGAGAGATAGCCGTCGGAATTCGCCATTGGCCCAAGGTCCACCTTGGGCAGGCGGCTTCGCAGTTGTTCCACCTGCCTGCGGAGGCCGGTGTTACGCTTGAGCATGTCGAGATTGCCACGGCTGGCGGGCCCGCGCCCCTTGAGTTGTGCGTTCTCAGACGTCAGCTCCGTTGCACGTCGGCGCAAGAACTCCAATTCATCTTGGTTTTTACGGCCTTCCACAGTGTTTGTCCTCACGAAAGGGAATTGGATTACAGGTAGGCATCGTCCGCCAGATTCGGCGTCTCGCCGCATAGGGCGAGTCGTTGCTGCTTGGTCATGCCCATCGCCAGTTCTTGGCGTCGATTGTCGTCCAGGGCCATGAATTCTTCCTGAGTACGGACCGGCAGACCTTCCAGGGTCGCCAGACGCCGGGCCTCTTGGCGATCATGTTCAAGGGCCTGCTGCAATAGCTGGTCTACATGGCGTAGTGTTTCGATGTGTTCGTAATTCTCCCTGGCAAGCTGACGGCGATTGGGTGCCGGCAGTTGATTGAACTGCTCCAGTGTTTGAGGCAGCGGGCCTTCGTATGGCACCAGGTGAGGAATCAATTCCGTCAGCATTTTGGCCTCTCGCTCGAGCAGTATATTCTCGGCCTGTAATTGCAGCGGACCGGCCGTAGGAGTTGCCAGTTCGCGCAGCGTACGGTTTTCTTCTGTTAATAGCTCGATTCGCTTGCGCAGTTGCTCGGCTTCAATCTGGTTTTCGATGAATTGTGTGGCCATAGGATTCCTCATGTAAAACGTACTATGCCGTCGCGGTCTTGCCCCAGCCTTTGCGGTAAGGCATGCTACTGCCTCCGGGATTACAGAATCAGCACGAATTGTCTATTCGTTCGATGAATCGAACCACACACCATGGTGGCAGGTGGTTGGCCGTATTAATCGAAAGGGAAGTGCTTTCATACTGTCCCTCATCAATCCACGTATTTGCGCATGGCGGATATGGATCATCTCTAACTATTGCATGGCAATGAGTTTTTACGCCTAGATTGCCTGTGTCGCCCACAGTGCCGAAGTCGGTATCGCCGGACTTCTTCGCCACTGGGAACGTGCCTTCCAGCCCGAGTATCGTTCCGGTACCGTTACCGTCGCACTCGGACCACCCGTCCGGCGGGTCGCCGGTGTTCTTAGACCACATCTTAATCGTGCCGATCGCGTCGTCGAGATACCCGGTTGCCGCAACGCTGATGCCGTTGGCGGCCTTCGAATATCCTATGACCTGCCCGGCCACCACGTTAGGGTCGGTGTCGGTGGCCCGGGGCAGGTAGATGCGTATGGCGACACCCGTATCGGCGTTGGCGCCTTCGTGGTCGGCGCATGGATTACATTCGACGTATGAGCCGTTGCCGGACTGATTGGACCAGTTGTATTTGGCCTTGGCCCAGAGCAGCTCCCCACCGACAATTGGGGGCTGGATATACGCATAGGGCGTAACCTTGGCCATGGCTTCAGCCCTGTCCCTCCTGTCCAATACGTCCTGTTGGCGGATCACGAGTTCACCTTCAGCAGGGGGCTGGCAAGAATCAGTTCCGTTTTGTTCACCCCTTGGTCAAAGATCCACGTCACGCCGACTACGCACGCCAAGTACTGTTGCGTGCCGCCACTCACCGTCAAGTTCACAGGTCGTCCGCGGGTGCGGGTCCATGCCATTCCCAGCCGGAAGGCCTTTGTGAGGTGGCGAAGAACAATGGAGCCGTGACCCATCGCGTCTTCGGCCCCGTCAAGCACCTGATCCGCAAAGGTCTGGGCGTTTTGCGAATCGTCACCGGTGATTGTTTCCATGCCGCCTGGATTGCCCCCTTCAGCCACATAAGTGAATTTAAACCGGTCGGGGCGATAGTC
>JABMQG010000266.1 GCA_013203365.1 Planctomycetota bacterium
AGTAGGCCCCGTGTGCTATGCCGTCCTGGAGGATTTGAGGATCGATTACGCCGCAATTTTTCAACACCTGTCGCATCTGGTGCCTGTAGAAGGGGATCTGTTGCTGACGGGCGAAGAGTTGGTCGTCGGCCACGCAGCACAGGCGTTTTACAACCTTCTGGCCCCGGACGGTCTGTTAGAGAATGTCGGCAACATCTTCCGTTGTGACCTCACGATAGAATACTCCAGGCGGCGTGACGTTGACGGCCACTGCCCCAGCGCACAAACCCAGGCAGCCGGTCCGCACCACGCGAACTTGCCCGCCGAGGTCACCGCCGGCGATCTGTTCGTCGAATGCGTCGCACACTGCCAATGCGCCCCTTGCCCTACAACCTGTCGAGCAGACTCGGACCTCCACGGCCGGGACTGGTCGGGCGGCGAGGTCACGCTGGAGCTTGTGAAATTCCTCGATCGATTTGATTGTCATTTACCGGTTCCGTAATTATCGAGGATGGTATCTACGGCCTTGGGGGTAAGTTCGCCAAAGTACTGATGGTCAATCATCATCACCGGGGCGAGGAAGCAGGTACCCAGGCAGGCCACCGCTTCGAGGTAATACTTCAGGTTCGCCGTGGATTCGTTTTCATCTATCCCCAGTTTGCGTTTGATGGAGTTGAGAACCTTCTCGCCGCCCTTGACGTGGCAGGCGGTGCCGCGACAGACCCGAACCGTGTGCCTGCCGTGCGGTGTGGTGTAGAACTGTGCGTAGAAGCTGACCACCCCGTAGACCCTGGAAAGGGGGATCCTTGTCCGCAGGCTGATCTGGCGAATCGCCTGCGCCGGCAGATAGCCGAGCCGGTCCTGCACCCGTTGAAGCACACTGATAAGGTTTGATTGAACGCCTACGCTTAAGTCGTCCAACAATGCATATATTTCAGTTTCCGAAAGTTCTCGTGAGGTGCCGAGCTTCGGTATCTCGGTTTGATCCATGCCTGCTGCCTTTCAAGAAAGCATGCCCCCGGCACAACGAGGGGAGTTTTTAAGAGCCCCTAACAGAATGCAGCGCCTTGGGACGACGCCTAATTCTGTTAGGAACTCTAAGTTTGTCTGGCGACACATCGCCGTCACTTCGTCTTGGCCCTTCGGGTAGCGGCAAAATCGGAGGCATCCGTCATTCGACTCGCACCAATACGGCATCGATGATGTCCAACGAGGTGGATTCGCCTGCACCGAAGCTGTACCAGTGCAGGTCGCCGTCTTCGGTGTTGTAGCCTCCATATTGCTGGGAGCCCAGATCATAGGCGAAGACGACCATCAACTGCTCGCTCATGCCGTAGCTGTTGGGGTCCACGTCTACCAGCACGGGTCTACCCGCGTCGATCTCGGCAACCAGGTCGTCCCATGTAAAGTCCTCGCCATCCACATGCTCGGCGGTGGCGGTGTAGCCCATGTGCTGGAAGTAATTCTCCACACCCGCGGCGACGTCATCGAAGAACCCATCGCCCAGCACGCTGCCTTCTATGCTCCGGCTGGTCAGCAGGAAGTCGGCGATGCAGTCGTCTTCGTGCGGGCTGATGCCAGTCTCTGTAACCACGTCAGGGTCGGACAGGTCGTCGTAGTAAGGGAAATACGCCGGATCGGTATCGTCGATCTCGTCGTACAGGGCGTAGTCGGGAATGTGCCCCGTTCCTGGCGTGCCGGGCGAGACGATTACCGCCCCCGCGTCCGTGAACAGGTACTCCCCGCCGGCCCCTTCGGTGGCTATGGCGTTGTTGACCTCGTCGGTTTGGGTCGAGGCATCACCGTCGATCAGGTCCTCGTAGCCGACCCCGTCGTAGTAACCAGCCAGTATCCCGACCGCCGTGGGCATGTTGCCGAACCAATTCTCGTATGCGGGTACACCGGTGACGTAGGTGATGTCGGTGTTGACCAACTCCCTTTCGGACTGGACGGTGTGACTCAGTCTTATCCCGCGCGGCGCCGTAACCTTGATCGTCATTTTCGTTACCGACTTGATCGTGCCGTCCGTCGGCGAGGCCCACCAGTTCTCCCTCAGCGTCACCGTCAGCCTGCCGCGGTAGAACGCGTCCTGGTACTCAAACTCCACGTTGCCCTTTATGCTCGTAACCGTCTGCCCGCGCACGGCCCAATAGGTGCCGGCCGGGACGGTCACGAACCCATGGTCGAACATGCGATTGGTCACTTTCGCCGTGCCGGAAACGGCCGCGGTTATGGTTTCGGCTAGGCTCCTAAAGACCAATCCGCCTTCGAACCGCTCTCTGGCGGAGTACCTGGTGCCCATGCGTATCATCTGAGGGGTCGCAGCCAGCGGGTGTATGAAGCCGAGTTGAAGCGAGTTGTTCTGGCCCCAATTGATCCGCATCGAGGTCGTGTTCAACCCGTCCGCATCCTCGATCCACACGTTCCTGACATCCCCATCCCCCAGTGGGCTGTAAAGGACGTGAGAGGTGGGGTCACCCTGGCCCTTTTCGACGGTGGCATTGGTAGTCAACCACCCAGGCCCGTCGGAGCTGTCGAAGAACTGCTCGTACTCCCATCGCATTCCCGGCTGATCCAGCAGCCTAAGCTCGGCGAGGCTGTACGTGTTGTCCGGGCGGGAATAGAGCACCCTGTTGGTGTATGCGAAATTCTGGTTGCCACCGCGGACTTTGGCATCACCGCCAACGTTCAGCGTGCCGATGGACCCACTTTCCGGCGGAATAAGCGCCAATGCCTGGTTGACCCGCAACGACAGGGCGTTGCCATCGATGGTCAC
>JABMQG010000025.1 GCA_013203365.1 Planctomycetota bacterium
CTTGTTGGGGCCGCATTCCAGGTGTGGGCGGGCGTGAAGGTCGAACAGGAAGTCGGTGTCGATCTCGATGCCTTCGATGCCCACATCGGTCTTATTGCCCGCGGCCTGCATGAGCACCTTTACCCAGTAGCGCTGGCACATCGGCCCGAGCTGCTTGCAGACGATTTTGTCTATGTCCAGGTCCGCCTCGACCGCTTCGCCGACGGGCGCCTCGTAGATTGGTGAGCCCCAGTTTATCTCGCCCCATGAGCACACATTCAGCGAGCCCGGGTCGGCTGAGACATACACCTTGAGCCAGTCGTCCTGGCCCTTGCGGGTAAAGGCGCCTCGC
Source organism: Planctomycetota bacterium (assembly GCA_013203365.1). Taxonomy (GTDB): domain Bacteria; phylum Planctomycetota; class Phycisphaerae; order SM23-33; family FEN-1343; genus JABMQG01. The sequence continues at coordinate 332 of JABMQG010000025.1, forward strand.
AGGCGGCCACCCACCGTCACGTAAGGGTTGGCCATCTCCCAGATGATCTCGGCGTACTTGCCGGCCTGGTCGGGGTGGAGATTCGAACCCAGGCCGGTGTCGTGTCGCGACTCGATGCGGAATCGGCTGAGCATACCGTCTCGCCAGGCGCCGGTGGTGAAGTCGGGTCGGTAGACGATCCGCCCGTTGCCGTACATCTGCGGCTCTTCGTAGCGATCCGCCGTAACGTCGTCGCTGAACTTCGGCCGCCACCACTTGCCGCCGCCGTCGGAGTCCATGGAGTGGAAGCGATTTTGGGTGTTGGTCAGCCCCTGGCTGGAGACGTTCTTCAGCGGCCATTCGATGCTCTCACCGGCGCGGAGGTCCATCCGCATGGTCGTGCCATCGTAGGAGTTCAACGGCTGGCATGGCTTGACCAGGATCGGCTCGTGGCCGTGTTTTTCAAGGAGCTGCATCAAGTCCTTTACGGTCTGCATGTCCGCCGCCAGGCCGGCGGCATCGCCGATGCGGGCATAGGGGTTGCGGTCGTCGCCGGCGAGGCAGTCTTCAAGCGGGACCAGTTCGGTCAGGCTGCCTTTGCGGTAGCTGAGCATGAAGGGCGTGTGGATGTCCAGCAGGCGAAGCTCGTTGTCCATCATGACAGCGGAGATCGCGTGGTCGCCGTGCCAGAAGGACGCGGCGCTGCCACAACACCGGAAGCCCAGCTTCTGTGCCAGCAGCGCGGCGACGCCGTTGTTCCAACAGCACATGCCAGTGTTGGCTATGTTGAAGTGCAGGACGGGGTTCTCGACGATGGCCTTGGCCAAGGCCGACCGGCCGGCCGACCGGCTCTGCACGTAGAACCACATCAGCTTCTTGAGGTTCTCGACGGTGGGCTCGACCTTCTCGACGCCGGCGGAAGCAAGGATGGTATCCAGGCTGTGGAAATCGCCGAACTGCTTGTCCGTGTTCACTCGCACGTCGTGTAGCGTTCGGTCGCCGCGGTTGGCGATCTTCATGGAGATCATGTCCGGCTCGGCGTTGCCGGGAACCGTCAGACGGAAGCTCTTCTTGGCGCTATCCACGTGCTTGCGAAACGACTTGGTCTTCATCGTACAATCTCCGTATATTGAATTGCGTTACCAGATTTTAGATCATCCTATTGCAAAGTGGCCGAAAAATCCAGGCGCGAAGTGAAATGATTTCGGCGGATTCGGCGTTTAATATGTCCAAGTTATTACTACAACGCTACAAAGGCTCAAGAAAACCTATGCGGCCAGTCGATGCGATCTCCAGGAACCTTGAACGGAAAGGAGATCATCGGCATGGACGCGAAAACGATTCTCAGGATCAAGCCAGCCTTGAGTCGGTACTTGCACCAATTTGACGACTGCTTCGGACGCTGCACGACGCGTCAACATCTGGATACGTATATCCTCGGTCAGCTCAGCGACTTGCAGCGCAAGGGCATCGAGCCGATCGCCGATGCCTGCGATAGGCCAATGTCTGTGGAATCCCCGCCTCGCGGCAGCGGTCGGCATCGTCCAGCCAACTCGTAGGGAGATACAGTTGGCTGTCCAATGTGCAGCGGAAGGACGTATTAGAGGTGCTGTAGCCCAGATGAACCGAGACGAGGCAGTTGTCGATCTTGCCGGAAGCACCGCAGTATTGTCGCTGCACGCCGGAAGTCTTGTCGCCGCTTTTTGGAAAGCTGGTCTCCTCGATCAAGCCCACCGAACCTTCGTCGCTGTGGTGTTCCGATACGATTTGCTGTAAGCGGTCCATGGCCTGCTCGTGATCCCATGTATGGGCAGCGAGGAAGTCCTGGAGGGTCCGCGGCGGTACTCCTGCCTGGTCTGCAATCGGTTCGGTCAGGTCGGACAATTGTCCTCGCACGTATCTGTTAAGGTGCTCTCGCCCTTCCCTGCGGGTGAAACATCCTTCAAAGTCATCGAGAAAAGGCTCCAAATCACGCCGCAATGAACGAATCGCTTGCCATTCCATCGCCAATCTCCTTCAACCATCTGTGGCCAAAGAAAAAGAAGATGCCGCCATGATGCCTGCTCACTCTTAAGCCTAACCCGCGTTGTCCTGCTAGAATCCCTAACAGGATGAGGCGTCGCCGGAATTTCTGGTTTCCTTGGTCTTCGTGCCTGGTTTGACCTAGTCTCGGAACCGGTGACTTTCACCGTTCATCTCGAAGATTCGGCAAGCCGTTTGTGGATCCTTTCCCCGCATGAGCCATTTGGCGTGTGGCCGTTGTCAATTCTGCATACATGTATGGTAGGCAATGCCGCTCATGCAGGTTGCGGATTTGGGCGTGAAGGCGTTCATAGATTGCCGATTCGATGTGTGCGTGGTCTGCGTTGCAGGAGAATACACGGCAGCCGAGCGTTCGCCGGTCGTAGGCCGTGCAGATGCTGTTGACTTGGTAGGGACAACGGCCAGCTTGGGCGGCGGCGGTGTTTGGCGGGGGTGATTGCGTCAGCAGGGCCAACTCGGCCGTCGTGGCGTACAGACGGTGGCCGTAGTTGATGAAATCGCAGCACTTGCCGCATTTTTTGCACATCCAGTCCGTCGTGGCGAGCTGCTGGTCGAGACGTTGGTAAAGCTGGTGAAGTTCCGCAAGAACCCGGTCAGAGGCGCGGGCCTGCCGGACGATGAAGACCAGATCGTCATTGGCTGCGGGATTTTCCATCTTCGATTTGGGCCAAGTCGTGTTTTTTGCCGCGATTGACGCCCGGGCATCGCATCGCGGCCCTAGCCCACGCCAGGGGGCTGGTGATGTTGCTTGGCCAGAACGGCCAAGTGCAGCACTGCACCGGGCGGACAGGATAGATGGCACAGTGGCGGAAGCCGTTATTGTTTTCTTGCAGGAAGACACAATCGGCGTTGTCCACCTCGATCAGACTGACTCGCCGGCCTACGCGACGCGTGTATTTCCGGGTGAACTCTTCGGCCGTCGTTTTCAAGTGCTCGGCGGCTACGCGGATCTCCTCCGGCGAGATCCAGACGTGCCCTTCTTCCGGGCCGCTACAGCATCGCCCGCATTCGGTGCACTCAAACGCCAGGCCATCGGCGTACCACGTTCTGTTTTTCTTCAACCACGCCACAATTTACGCTCCAACATCAAGACTAATTCCACAGACGACCGCCGGCTCCTGCACCTGCGCGTCGCGAAGACTCATTCTACTTTCCCCGGCTAAGTTTTTGGAGATATCTTTTCAGGACGCTGTATTAGCGATGGAGAGGACGCCGTACGGCCGGATATTTTCACTCGCATCTTATCGAACAGAAAGTACAGTCTTGGCAAGCATTGCATGTGGAAACTGAGGAGAAGGCATGGTCGATCGCAAGAAGCTACTGGAGACGTTTGCCAACCCCCACCGGGGTCGGGATTATGAAATTGTTCATACTGCGCCGGAGTTCACCAGCGTCTGTCCGAAGACGGCCCAGCCGGACTTTGGGCAGATCACGATTCGGTACGTTGCTGACAGCAGGTGCGTGGAATTGAAGAGCCTGAAATTCTACCTGCAGAGCTATCGCAACGAAGGTGTATTCTACGAAGACGTGGTCAATCGTATTCTGGACGATCTGGTAGCCGTGTTGAAGCCACGACGAATGACGATAGCCGGGGTGTTCACACCTCGCGGGGGTATACACAGTACGGTTACGGCCGAGTATGTTGCGCCGCGACGGCGGGGGAAGAAGAAGCAGTAGGATCGTCGCAGGTTAATTTTGCCCGCAGTTACTAAAGCAGGGTGAAGATGAAAAGGTTTCGGACAATCCCAGTTGCACTTTTGGTCTTGGCGGTGCTGGCGGCGCTGGTTTTAACAATGTACCGCGACCGACAGGCCCGCCGAGCGACGACCCAGCCCTTCGGCAGCGCCACAAGCATTTCGGGGTTGACGATGGGGACGATTCCTTTTCGGCTCACGGCAGTGGGGGGGGAAGTGGGGCCCGATTGGGCCGCAAAGGCCCTCCGTCACGCCCACGAGGCACTGGAACGGGTCAACACGGTGATGAGCGCGTATCTGCCGGAAAGCAACCTGAGCCGACTGAACAGTACAAGGGCCGGCGAAGAGGTTGAGCTGAACAAAACGCTCATGACGGTCTTGCTGGAGGCCCGCCGATATACCTACTTGACGGATGGGGCGTTTGACCCGACGTGCGGACGGCTGTTCGCGTTGTGGAAGTCAGCGATGGAATCGGGGAATCTTCCAGCCGACGAGCAAGTCGTCGCAGCCCTTGCGCAGACAGGCTGGGATAAGATCGAGTTGAAAGAGCAAACCGGCACGGCAGTCAAGTCTATCGACGGATTGCGGATCGACCTGGGCGCGATCGCTAAAGGTTATGCCGTGGACTTGGCCGTCGAGAGCCTGCGATCGGCCGGTTTGGCCGGAGGTTTGGTGGAGGTGGGGGGCGAGGTTCGCGTATTCGGGCCTGCGCCCAACGGCGGAGCGTGGCTCGTGGGGATTCAGCACCCGTTTCGCGATACAGACAGGGCCGGTCGGCCAGCGTTTTGCGGCAAACTGGCATTGAGTGAGGTCGCGGTGGCTAGCAGCGGGAACTACCAACGGTTCCGGGTAATCGCCGGGAAACGCTACAGCCACATTGATGACCCACGGACTGGCCGACCGGCAGAGAAGGCACCGAGTGTGACGGTAATCGCCGCCGACTGCACCACCGCCGATATCTGGGCTACCGCCCTGAGTGTCCTGGGACCCGGCGGACTGGAGAAGATCGATCAAGCCGACGGCATTGAGGCGATGATGATTATCGGCGATGCGAGTAACTACGAGGTTAAGGCCACATCCGGTTTCGGGAAGTATCTGCACAATGGGCAGGCGATCTCGCTGGAATGATCCTTGTAGCGAAGCCGTACCAGGTTCAACTCATAGGGCGGGTGACCGGCCTGTCGAAAATGTGAAATCAGTGATTATCACCCCCGCCACTGTGTCTTATCAGCGGTTGTTTCGAATTTATCGGTAATGCGATCGGGCAGGGTCTCATCTGCGACGGCGGCAAGGTCCTTGGGTGAAGGCTCCCCGATGTAGACCATCGCTTGCATGGGGCATTTCGCCAGGACCTCTGCGAAGTCTATACCGGGATCATACTTCTCGTAGTTCAGGCAGGAGAGATTGTCGGCGACCTCGAAGATGTCCATGGTCTTTTGGCACAACTTGCACCCGATGCAGCCTACTTTGCAGACCTGTTTGACCAGCCGGCCTGGATCGCGGTTTGAGCAGGCCACGACGAGCATCCGCTCGGCCTTGAAGGGGATCATGCTAATAATATGCCGGGGGCAAGCTCGTTCGCAGGCCCCACAGCCTACGCATTTATCGTAGTCGATTTTCGCAAGGCCGTTAACCATTTGGACGGCCCCATAGTTGCATGCCTCGACACAGTCGGCGAAGCCCAGACAGCCGTAGGTGCAGCCTTGGAC
>JABMQG010000267.1 GCA_013203365.1 Planctomycetota bacterium
TCTGTGGCATTGCCGCCATGGACGCCTCGATACCGGCCAGGTTGGCCGGATTGTGCAGGGGGCTGAGCATGAAATAGTCGCGGATGACGTCGATGACTTCGCCGTAGATGCGGACTGAATCGCTGTAACGTTCTCCGGCATGAACCACCCTGTGCCCGACGCCGTCGATTTCCTCTACACCCGCGATTACTCCGACCGCCGGGTCGGTGAGCTTGGCCAGCACCTGCCGCATTGCCGCGGTGTGATTAGGGGCTTTCAGCATGGTGGTTTCGCTTTTGCCGCCCCTGCCGGTGTGGCGAATCCGCGAGTCGCCCTCACCGATTCGCTCCACGAGTCCGCTGGCCAAGACGGACTCCGTATCCATATCATATAGCTTGTACTTGACCGAACTGCTGCCGCAATTGACGACGAAAATCTTCATTGTGCCTCGTCTAAAAGAATAACACACGTCTCCCGGGAAAACACCGGGCGATTTCAGAGGTTAAACCTTCTCTGCAAAGTGGCTTACGGCGGGTGCCGAGTCCTACATGGCAGTGATACCATTGTATCCGATGCTGCCGTTGGTCATAAAGCGACAAATCACAACGACGTACGAATTGTCGCCTTAAGAGGGCTTGCGACTGTACACTGTTTGGTGAGCGGCCTCAAGCGCAAAAGCAGAAGAAGACAGCTGAATGGTCCTTGCGATTTCCTAAGGCCCCCAACTAGTATTCATGGCAACTCAGGGCGCTGGGCCGGTTGAAGGCCCTGCATGATAGGCTATTTCTCAAGATAGCCGACTAGGTCGTTACCACAGTTACCGGAGGCAGGCCACCATGAAAAAGATCGCAATGATCGGAGCGGGCAGCCTGGTGTTCTGCAAGACTCTGTCCATGGACATCATGGCCACCGAGGACTTGCAGGACTGCGAAATCTGTTTGATGAGCCGGACCCGGCCAAAACTGGACCGGATGGAGAGGTTTTTGAAGACCGTCGTGCGGGAGAACCGCCTGCCGACGCGGATCTCGTCCACATTGGACCGCCGCGAGGCCCTCGACGGGGCCGACTACGTTATCGTCATGATTCAGGTCGGCGGCGTGGAGGCCTTCAGCCTGGACTACAAGATTCCGCTCAAGTACGGCGTGGATCAATGCATCGGCGATAGCCTCGGCCCGGGCGGCGTCTTCCGTGGACTGCGAACTATCCCCGTCCTTATGGACATAGCCAAGGACATGCGTGCCCTTTGCCCGAACGCCATAATGCTCAACTACGCCAACCCGATGGCGGCATGCTGCTTCGCCCTGGGCAAGGCGGGTAACATCAACTTCATAGGCCTCTGCCACGGCGTGCAGACCACGCTGGACCTGATCAGCCGATATGTCAATTGTCCAAAGGATCAGATCGATTTTCTCTGCGCCGGTATCAACCACATGGCTTGGTTCTTGTCTTTACGCGACAGGCGTGACGGCCGGGATTTGTACGGCCTTTTCAAACGAAACTGCGAGAAGCCTCAGTACTACGTCAACGAGAAGGTGCGAATCGAGGTAATGCGGCACTTCGGCTACTTCATGACCGAAAGCACCGGACACCTGTCGGAGTACGTGCCATGGTTCCGCAGCCATAAACGCTCGCTGGACGCCTACTGCGACGAGCCGGACTTCGGCGGGGCCACAGGTGCGTACTACAAGTACAGCGAGGCTATGGCGAAAAAGTACAAAGGCGTCGACCATCTGGCGATGGAAGATGCCAAGATCAGCGGTCGAAGCATCGAGTACTGCTCGTATATACTGGAGGCCATCGAAACCGACAAACCCTTCAGGCTCAACGGCAACGTGCGAAATGACGGATACATAACCAACCTGGCGCCGGGCTGCTGCGTGGAGGTGCCCGTTTTCGTGGACGGCCGGGGATTGCATCCGGTTCGCGTCGGGGACTTGCCGCCGCAGTGCGCCGCGTTGAACCGAAGCAACGTGACGGTTCAGGAACTTGCCGTTGAAGCCGGCCTGACGGGCGATCCGGAATACGCAATGCAGGCCATTGCGATGGATCCGTTGACCGCAGCAGTCTGCACGCTGCACGAAGCCCGCCAGATGACAGCCGAGCTTCTCCAGGCCCAGCGGAAATGGCTGCCGCAGTTCAAGGGCAGGACGCTTGCGGTTCGCAAACCAATAAAGGCCGGCAGGAATACCCCGCACGTAGACGTTCCACTCGATCCGGCCTTGGCGATTGTCCATCGCTTCGGGGCCCTTGCGGCCAGGAAGCTGCCGGCGAGGAAGAACACCTGAACCAGGCACAAGGAGATCAAAAAATGTCCAAGAAGGTGCGAATCGGCTTCGTGGGCGTCGGCGGCATGGGGCAGTGCGCACACCTGCGCAACTACGCGACGCTGGAAGACTGCGAGGTCGTGGCCCTGGCGGAGCTTCGTGAAAAGACCGGGCAATTGGTGGCGCAGCGATACGGGGTTCCGAGGGTCTACCGCGATCATAAGGAAATGCTTGCAACCGAGCGGCTTGACGGCGTCGTCGCCGCCCAGCCCTTCTCCCGCCATGCAAGCCTTCTGCCCGACCTTTACAGGGCGGTCAAGCACGTCTTTACCGAAAAGCCGCTGGCAGTAATGCCCGAATCAGGTGAGGCTCTGGTCGCCGCCGCCGCCGCCGCCGGGTGCGTGCACATGGTTGGCTACCACAAGCGGAGCGACCCGGCCACCGAGGCGGCAAAAAAGATCATCGACGAGTGGAAGTGCTCCGGTGAAATGGGGGGAATGTGCTACGTCCGCCTGACCATGCCACCAGGCGACTGGGTAGCCGGCGGATTCGCCGGGCTGCTCAATGCGGACGATGTCTGCCCCGAAGGGCTGGAGACGGAACGCCAACCGCAGCTCATGAGCATGAGCGAAAAGGTCTACAACGAGTATGTCGGCTTCGTCAACTACTACATTCACCAGGTAAATCTGATGCGTCACCTCCTTGGCGAGCCGTACGAGGTGGTTTTCTCCGATAATGCCCGGCGCCTGCTCGTCGCCAGGTCGGCCGCGGGGGTGACCGCGGTGCTTGAGATGGCCCCATACGCGACGTCCGTAGCGTGGGAGGAGTCGGCCCTCGTCGGGTTCGAAAAAGGCTACGTCAAGCTGGACTTGCCCGCCCCGCTGGCACGCAATCGGGCCGGGGCGGTAGAACTCTATATTGACAAGACCGACGGCCAGCCGCGTAGAGTCGTACCAACAATGCCGTGGGAAGACGCCATGAGAAACCAGGCCAGGAACTTCCTGAGGGTCTGCCGTGGCGAGATGCCACCACCGTGCGATGCCGCCGAGGCAGTTGAAGACCTGAAAGTGGCACGCGAATATATCCGACTGGTTTTTGGGCAGTAACGGCGGACGATGCGTTCGGCCGATCTACAGATACAAGGAAAGCAGACAATCATGCCTCCGATTCGATTTGAAAAGATACTGATTGCCGACGAGCGTTACGAATCCGCCGGCGTATTCGACGTAAACAACAACGGTATCCTCGACATTGTCAGCGGTGCGTACTGGTATCCCGGCCCGAAATTCAACAAGAAGTACCACATCGGGGAAGTCAAGACCGTCGGGGAGTACTTCGATGACTTCTCGACCATCCCGATTGATGTCAACGGCGACGGGTATCTGGATTTCATAACCGGCGGCTGGTGGGGTAACACACTGCGCTGGCGGGAAAATCCCAGAGGTGATGGCAAGGCAGCCTGGCCGGAGCACGTCATTGCAGAAACCGGCCCCATCGAGACCACCAGGGCCTGGGACGTTGACGGCGACGGGCGACTTGAGATCGTCCCCAATACCCCGGCCAGCGTGCAGAAGGTCTACAAGCTTGTTGACGACGCCAAGGGCAGGGGAACCGGCAAGTTCACCGAGCACGTCATCTCCGACGGCCAGGACCCGTCCGGCCACGGGTTGGGGTTCGGGGATATCAACGGCAACGGCCGGGGAGACATCGTGTTGCACAACGGCTGGCTGGAAGCGCCGGAAAACCCGCTCGGCGGCGAGCGATGGCGGTTCCACCAAGACTTCGAACTGGGATCGGCCAGCTGCCCGATCCTTGTCGTGGACGTCAACGGTGACGGGCTCAACGACCTGATCGTGGGACAGGCGCACGCATACGGGCTGCACTGGTGGGAGCAAAGAATGGAGGGCGACAAGCGGTTCTGGATCAGACACCCTATCGACCCGTTCAACAGCCAGTACCACGACCTCGTCTGGGCAGATATCGACGGGGATGGCCAGTGCGAACTCATTACAGGCAAACGCTACCGCGCACACTGCGGTGCCGACCCGGGGGCGTGCGACCCGGTCGGATTATACTACTTCAAGTGGACCGGCGAGAACTTTGCAAAGCAGGTGATCGATTACGGCCCAGCCAGGGTCGGGACCGGCTGCGGCATTTCCTTCCAGGTGGCCGACCTGAACGGGGACGGCAGACTGGATATCGTGGCGCCAGGCAAGGACGGACTATACCTGTTCAAAAATCTTGGACCGGCCGACATGGAACAATAAGAGCCCCTAAGTTACCCCACTTGATTGATCTCGATAAAGCAACCGCCGGTGCGGTCATAACCACCTCTTCTTCCGGAAGTAGAAGACCATAGTCATCCCGGCGATAAACATAACCGCCAACACGATGGGATACCCCCAGGGCCAGTCCAACTCCGGCATTACCTTGAAATTCATTCCGTAGACACCAGCGATAAAAGTCAGGGGAATGAAAATCGTCGCTATGATCGTCAGGACCTTCATCACCTCGTTCATGCGGTTGCTCA
>JABMQG010000268.1 GCA_013203365.1 Planctomycetota bacterium
GCCATAACCATCTCGGGAATTTCGCCTGGTCTGTCTCGGTTGAGGTAGAACTGGCTTTGGTAGGCGGCCATTGCATCCCGCTTGGCCTGGACTGAGTCGGTGATGTCGACCAGAAACGTAGGCTGGACATGCGCCCGCAAATGGGAACAGAAGAAGTGGACGATTCGCCGAACGTAATGCGGACTGCCGGGTATGTCGCACTTGGTGAGCTTTGCGTCGAAGCGGGCGCGCATCGCCAATTCGTGCAGCGCCAAGTGGTCGGGGTGTGCGTCTTGGGCGTGAGGTGCAAACAGCAGTTTGGGGCGGTGTCTGCGGATGACGCCGGCCAGGAGCTTTCGGTTTTCCACGGTCGCCTCCAACCACCGATTCGGCAGACGGAGGTTTTCCCGTACCGGTCCGCCTAGTGCGGCGTTGGCGACGGCCGTCTCGGCGGCGCGGGTGGGCTCGCTGCCGTGTGGTGTAGGTTCGCCCGTCGTAACGTCAACGATAGCCACAGTCCAGCCGGCGGCGATTAACTTGGCGATCGTGCCGCCCATGCCCAACTCGGCATCGTCCGGATGGGGGGAAAAGACTAGGACATCCGCCATAGCACAGTCTCCGACAGAATAATTGCCAGCTACCAAACATACCACGGGAGTCCGAGGCACACCAGTGTCCCGGACGGGTGATCTTCGGCGAAAGATTAAGAGCCCCTAATCTAAATTTCCATTCTTTGGGGCAGGTTTGAGTTCCATGGCATCGAGCGGTTGGCTAGAATTGGATCATGGTTGTGGACGCGGCGGCGTTACGCCGATGAGGATATTGTCAAGGGATGTAATATAACGGGCACTGCGGACAAATGAGAACAGGGCGGCTTCCCATGAGGATTGGCCAGATTATTTTGCTGAGTCTGTGCGGATGCGCGATCGTTGCTCCGACGGGTGCAGCCAAGTCTACCGAAGGGCCGCTTCCGGCGGATCAGCAGGCGGAATTACAGACACTTTCGCGGATGCTCTCAGAGGCGGACCGATCGGCCAAGACGCGGTTTGAGGCCGCTTCACTACTGTTGACCAAGCCCTATGCCGGCGTGGTGGACCTACTGGTGGAGTCCCTGGCCGACACATCGAACCGCCCGGCCTCCACAGCGGTCGCCAATGCGATCGCGGAGACCGGCATTACCCGAGCGGAGTTCGTCTCGCCGCTGTTTGTCATGTTAGTGGACGAGAACCTTGCAGTGCGGATAGCGGCGGCCGGCGCCCTTGGCCGTTATTCCAACCAAGCCGTGCTGGATCGTCTGAGCGGTCTGGCCTTGCAAGGCGACGGCGGCGAAGCCGGGCGGCTGGCGGCCATATCGGCTTTGTCGCGAATGCCGGACAAGCGTTCGATCGACACTCTGATAGCACTGCTGAACGATTCAAAACCGCAGATCACGGCAGCTGCCTCGACGGCATTGTCCAAGCTAACGGGTATCCGCAGCTTCGGTACCGATGCCAAACTCTGGCAGGCCTGGTGGCAGCAGAACGAGAACAAGTCACTTCAACAATGGCTGTCGGACCTCGCCGAGAGCCTCACTGCGCAGAACGCGGTGCTGGAAGAGCGGATATTGCAGTTGAACGGCCGGCTGGTGGAGGCAATCACAAACTGGTACGCCGCAACGCCGGCGGTAAACCGCCCGGCCCTTGTGGCGGCGATGCTGAAGGACCCGCTGGCTGAGATCCGGTTGAAGGGTCTGGAGTTGGCCGGCCAGCGTCTGGCGGCCGGTGATGAGCTGGCCGAGACGACGGCCTCGGCGGTTCGGGTGCTGTTGGTTGACGAAAACGTGCGTGTGCGTGCGGCTTCGGCGCAGCTGGCTGCGGGCATGTACGATACCGAAGCGATCGACATTCTGATGAAACGCATGGCGGAGGAACGCGTTGATGAGGTTCGAATGTCGCTGATTTCCGCCTTGGGCGCGTTGCGCGCTCAGGCGGCGGCAGACATGCTTCTGGACGCCCTGTCCGACGAGCCGGACGGCATGGCGATCAAGGCTGCCGGCGCCGTGGCACGGCTTGCCGACAATGCCCTGCTGAGCCCGCCTCAGAGGGCCCGCGCGGTTGACGTGATTATCAAGCGTTACGGCAACGACGAAGCTTCCCAGAATCTGCGGGAGGCACTGTTGGGCGCAATGGGTATCTTGCGAGAAAGCCGATTCGTTCCGGTAATGAAGTCGGCGCTGTCAGACAAAGTCGCGGCCATTCGTCTGGAGGCAGTAAGGGGTCTGCAGCAGCTCAATGTTTTTGACGCCGCCGGTGAGATCGCCCCACTGACGGCTGACCCTGACCGAGGGGTTCGGCAGGCGGCGATCGCGGCCCTGGGCGCGTTGGGCGACGTAAGTCACCTCGATGAGGTTCTGCCGAGAACCCGCGGCGAGATCGAGCCCGATCCTGAGGTTCGCAAGCAGGCTTGGCAGACGGCCATGGAATTGTTGGCCAAGGCCGACATCGGCCGAATTGCTGCGGAGGCTGACGCACTGGCGGACCAGCCGGAGGCGAGGGACCATCAGATCAAGCTGTTGAACATGTTGGTGGACCGGTTGGCCGAGACACCCTCGGCGACCGTGGCGGCGCGTGTGAAGCTGGCGGAGGCCCTCCTTTCTGCCGGCCGACCTGCTGAGGCCGCCGAGTCGCTGGCGAAGGCCCACGCCGCGGCTGGCGCCGAGGAGGCCGGCGGTCTTTGGCTGCGATGGCTGGCTGCGCTGCTGGCAGCCGACGACACCACGAGCATAGCCCACATCGCCGACAAGGGTGTCAAGGACCCTGAAGACCCCAAGGATGTTCAGTTGTTCAATGCCGGCGTGCGGTTGCTGTTCGAGCGCCTGGCTGCGCTGCAGGCAGCCGGCCAATACCGTGCCCTTATCGCACTGGCCGACCAAGCCATCAACCGGCTGGCGGGCAAGCTGGCCGAAGATCGGATCAATGAAATATCGGCCATGCGGGACCAAGCCCGCGCCCAGCAGCAACAGGCCGATCGGGAAACGGTAGGCCGATTGGTCAAGGCCCTCACCGGCGGCGAGCCGGCCAACGCTACGGCGGTGCAGAACGAACTGCTGGCGATGCGGAAACAGGCCGTCGGCCCGCTGGTTGAGCAACTGCGGGCCGCCATCACCGACCAGTCGCCCAACCCTGCCGTGGAGACCCCAATCATCGAACTGCTGGCGAAGCTCGCCCCGGAACTGACGGGTTACGACGTTCAGGCGACAGCAGTGGAGAAGCGTAAGATTCTCGATGCGTGGCTGGAGAAGGTGCGACCATAAGTGCGGCTTTGTTATCGGGCGATAACCACCCCACCGCATGGAATAATACCACGCCCGATAAGGGTTCCTATCGCCTCAGCCGCTTTCCGGCCGATTGTTTTGCGCTTTCCGTCACGGTTTTTCGGCCAGCAGTTTTTTCAGTTGGCGTTGGGCTCGCTTGCGCTGGCCGCCGCCTTTGCCGGTGGAGCGTTCGCGTTCAAGTTTGGCCAGGAGGCGGTCCATTTTGGCGGCGTCGACCGGCAGGTTGACGGGCCGGCCGGAGAAACCGGACAAGTAGGCTGCGTTGGATATTTCCAGCTCATTGATCGACTCGGCCCCTGTGGCGATCATGGGCTGGCCTCGCAGGAGGTGGGCGGCGAACCTGCGGATTACCTCGATATGCTGCCCGCCGGGGGCCTTTGGAAGTTTGACGCATCGCCAACGGCACTTTGGCAGGGAAATGCCGTCGGCCCAGGCGATCTTGCATTCGCGCACGTATCGGGATATGGGCACGGACAGCTCGCCGAAACGCAGCTGGCCGCCTTCGACGATGATTGTGCCTTTGTCGCCGCAGACCATGAACTGCTCCATACCCGGCATCTCGGCTGTTGTGGCGTATATGTAGCCCACCTTGGCATCGCCGTATTCGCATATTATGTTGGCGGAGTTTTCGACCTCGATATTGTGCACGCGTGTTTTCAGGACGGCCGTGATACGCGTGGGCATCCCGCCGATCCACTGGAACAGGTCGAGCGAGTGCGGCGCCTGGTTCAGCAGTATGCCCCCTCCCTCGCCGTCCCATGTGCCCCGCCATGCGCCGCTGTCGTAGTAGGCCTGAGTGCGGAACCAGTTGGAGCAGATCATGGAGATGCGGAACGGCTCGCCAAGCCGGCCGGCGTCGATCATTTCCTTCATCTTCTTCATTATCGCCCGGGTACGCATCTGAAGCATTGCCCCGAGGACGACCTTACGCCTGGCACACTCGTCGATCATCGCGCGTGCGGCCCCGACGGTGGCAGCCAAGGGCTTTTCACACAGCACGTGTATTCCCGCCCGGGCGGCCTGCACCGTCAGTACCGGGTGCCAATAGTGCGGCGTGGCGATGATAACCGCATCGATCAGGCCGGAGTGGAACATCTCTTGTGCGTTGGAGAAGTAAGGAACATCGTGCTGCTCCCCCACCTGTCGGGCCGTCCGCTCAACGGTGTCGGCGACTGCGGCGAGGCAGAAGTCGCCTTTTCGTTCCTCCGCGATTCGGTCGGCGTGCAACCGGCCCATTGTGGCCAGGCCGACAATACCAAAACGAACCTTCTGCAAAACTAAAACCTTTTTCACGAAGCATCTCCTTTTGAACGATCATGTCGCCAATGGTACACCATCATATTGCCCAACCAATCCGGCCAACCGGGGAAATCACTACGGCGAACCGCAAGCTATCACCTGCCCTGACGGCGAACGATCACGTCGAAGGTTTTGACCATTGAGCTATACAGGCCCAGCACCACGGCCGAGTAGGCCGCCGCGGCGATCAGGCTGTAAATCAGCACGGTCAGGCGGAAGCCAATCGGCGAAGACGAGACGAACAGCCCCTCCGCCACCTCATTCGGGGCCGTTACCATGGCAATAGTGACGTACGGGCTTGCCATGGCTATCAAAGGCCCCACCACGGGTATGCCTTCAACGCTAACCAGCCCGCAAGCTGCGCTACCAAGGGCTATCACGGCGACGATCGCCACGGTCGACAGTACCGCGCCTATGGTCCGGCGAAGCTTCAGCGACATCGTCAGCGCCACCATGACTGTCAAAGCGCAGACCGACAGCATGCTCAACGCCAGCTCCGCCACGGCCTCTATCGGGACGATTGGAATGACAACCTTGCGGCCCAGGGCACCTACGGCCACCGGCGCCGGCGGGTTGAACAGCCCGTACACGGCCAGCAGGGCGGCCGTCGAGATCGGCACGATCAGCAGAATCGCGGCGAAGCTTATCAGGCCGCGCAGCTTGCCCCAGATGTAATATCGGCTGGTAATCGGCGTTACCAGCAGCAGTTCGAGCGTCCCGTTCTCGCGCTCGCGCGTGATCGCGCTGGCCGAGACGTTGCACAGCACAAGCAGCACCAACGTCAGTTCAATCCACAGCACGGCCTGCAATACGCCCCTGGTCGTCGCCGGCGTTATGGCCCCGTAGGCGTAGGCGATCGTCAGCACCAGCGCCCCGGCCAGTCCCGCCGCCACGAACAGCCATCGCATAGCCCCGCCCCCGCCTGCCGAGGCTTGCGTGGCCGCCTCGCGCCAGGCGACGGGGTTGTTCCACACGGACCTGGGTTTTCGGGTGGCCCGCCCGCCGGTGAGCCATTGGCGCAGGCGTCCGGTCCAATTGACCCGAGTGCGGGCGTTGGAATAGCGTACGAAGATAGTGCCCAGAGCCATCATTACCGCGCTGGCCGAGAGGGTCCAGCACAGGTAGGCGTAGTGCGGATAACACAGCCAGAACCGCATCGCCGACCCCGCACCCGGCAGCTTGGCAGGCGAAGGCGGCTGGGTGATGTTCAGCACGACCATCAGGCTGAGGAACGGGTGCATCGCCGTCAGGTAGCTGGTCTGCCCCCCGCCGCCGGCCGAGAAGGCGGGCAGCTGGTCAAGCAGCCAGACCGATGCAATGTACAGGCCGATTACGAGGTAGAAGGCGAAGATCGTCTTACCCGTGCCCACGCGCACCACGGCAATCGCCATGGCCACCGCGCCGGCGAAAACGGCCGTCGCCGCAGCTATCATGAAGCTGAGCAGTATGCTCTGGCCGGTCACGCCACCGAACAGTTGCGTGATGAGGAACACCGGTATGCCACTGATCAGCAGCGCCAGTACGAAGAACAGGCGGCTCATAAGGGAGCCGAGCACGATCTGGGCGTTTGAAAGCGGCGACGACAGCAGGACGTCGTACGTCTGGTTGTCCTTTTCCTGCATGATGGCCCCTGCGGTGAAGACCGGCGCCATCAGGCAGGCCATGCCCAGTTGCACGAACGAGATGACGGTGAACAACCTCGCCGACTTTCGTGACAGTTCGGTCAGCGTTCCGCCGCCGGCCAGGCCCGCCAGCACGAGGCTGAGCGTCACGGCCAGCAGGACGCCCAGATAGCCGATGCGTATCGCCGCATGCCTGGAGCGCTTGGCCCCGGCCTCGACCACGCGGACGAAGATCGGATTGCCCGGCAGCAGCCGCCACAGGGGATTTTCGGTAAGGGCGCCCATTTACGGCTACAATGTACACACAGCCGACGGGTGCTGTCCAGCGTGGTCTCCGTTGTTGCAGAACGTAGGTAGGAACACCACGAAACGGCCCGGCAGCAGGTTGGGGCTCTTAGTTTTTGCATCGCAACCCCGGCCGGCTTCGGCTTGTTGGGTTAACGGACCGGGGATGTCGGCTCGGCGTCGTCGGCCGGGGGCCACGGCTGGGCGGGCGGCATCTCCCCGGCTGGGGATTCGACGGGGGAGACCACCTTTCCGGTCAGTAATGCTTCATCGGGTGAGATAATCGGCAGCGGGCTATCGCCGTCAATGGCCTTGTCAAAGGTTTGGGTCTTCTCCATCGCTTGGGGCTTGTCGCAGCCGATCGGGCCTATACCTATCAGTATGGCTAGCAGGCAAACAAGAGACGATCTCATTGCTGGCTCCTGGCGGGAAATCCTCAGGTCTTCTTCTCAGTCACTGTGGACAAACTATATCACAGCAGGCGGCCTAATCGCAAGCGAAGAGAGCCTCACGAATCGCCCGGGGCTCGATAGTCCGGGTGTTTGACCCCAAGGCAGGCCAAGGCGTTCCGTTCGACGATGCTTCGCAGTATTTCCCGCGGCACGGCCGGCAAGCGCGTGCCGTGCGTCACCTCGTTGAGCCTATATACGCTCTCAACGGACTCGCTGGCCGAGAGGAATGGAAAGTCGCTGCCGAACAGCAGCTTATCCGTAGATGCATACTCATGGGCCCGCACCATGACATTATAGGCGTGCCATGGCCGGCGCAGCAGAGAGGCGATGTCTGCGTAGAGATTGGCGTGCTTGGCCAGGAGCGAGATTGTCTCGTCCACCCAGGGATGGCCCAGATGTGCGATGACCATTCTCAGCTTGGGGTAATCTCGCAGTACTTCGTCCCACAAATACGGCCTGGCGAATTCCATCTTTGCATCGGCCCAAAGGTGGCTGTCCTGATGCACGATGACGACCAGACCCTTATCGCTACAGAACTGGTAGAGCCCTTGCACGCGCGAGTCGGCCGGGTGAAAGCCCTGGGCGGCCGGGCTGATTGTGACACCTATAAAGGCTTTTTCTGCAGCGGCCATTGCCAGCCGATCGGCGGCATCGCCGGCGAGGGGGTCCACACCGGCCAGTCCGACCAACTTTTTAGGGTACTTGGCGACATAGTCGGCCACGAGGCGATTGGGAATCTCGGCGGCCTGTTGCCTGCTGAAGAAGCCGAGCACAAAGCTCACATCGACGCATTGGCTGGCGGCCAGATGCGCAGCAGGGTCGGCTGCGAGGTCTGCTTGGCCGGCCTGGCGGCGAAGATGCGCCTCGCCACCTGGGCCCAACTGTTGCGGATTCTCCCAAATGTGCGTGTGGCAATCGACGATCATACGTTGGCGCCCTTGTAGTCGGCGGCGGCGTTGAACCGAAGGAATTTAAAACGTTTTGAACGTTTGCCCGGGTCGTTCATATACGCTCACTCCGTCTGAACCCAATTATTAGGGCATAACATCATTTCAAATACAAGCTTCCATCGTGGGCAAAACACGAAGTGGCCGAGGTCTTAACGCGGACGACAGCCCATATTTTACATCTTCTCGACAACCTCGATGCCCAGCAGCTCGAGGCCCTTTTTTATGACGCATGCCGTCAAGTCGCACAGCCTCAGCCGGCTCGCACGCAGTGGCGGGGGTGCATTGAGTACCGGGCAAGTCTCGTAGAAGTTGCTGAAGGCCGTGGCCAAGGCGAACAGGTATGCCGTCAGGAAGTTAGGTCGGCACTCGGCGGCGACGGTGGCGAGAGTCTCCTCCAGCCTGGCGATGAGTTTGGCCAATTCACGTTCGGCAGGGTCGGCCAGCGAGATAGGCTCACCGAGCAGTTGGCCGGCGTCTTCGGCGCCCTTGCGGAAGATGCTCCGCACCCGGGCATAGGCATATTGCATGTAAGGTGCGGTGTTGCCTTGCAGTGCGAGCATCTTATCCCAGGAGAACTTATAGTCGCTGATACGATCCATCGACAGGTCGGCGTACTTGACTGCCCCTATGCCGACGGCGTGTGCAATTCGACGTTTGGTCTGGTCGGGCAGGTCGGGGTTCTTCTCGGCCACGACGTCGGCGGCCCGGCGTTCCGCCTCGTCGAGCAGTTCCATCAGCTTGACGGTTCCGCCTTGTCGCGTTCGAAACCGCCGACCCTCCGCATCGAGCATGACGCCGAATGGCACGTGTTCCAGCGAGGTGGCGTTGCCGACGAAGCCGGCCTTTCTGGCGACGGCGAAAACCTGCTTAAAGTGCAGCGCCTGGCCGGCGTCGGTGGTGTAGATGATTCGGTCGGCCTTCAAATGTCGCACGCGGTAGCGGATCGCCGCCAGGTCGGTAGTGGCGTAGAGGTAGCCGCCGTCTGTTTTTTGGACGATTAACGGGAGCGGGCTGTCGTTGTGACCTGTGAACTCAGGGAGGAATACGCACTGGGCCCCGTCTGATTCGGTCAGCAGCCCGGCGGCTTTGAGGTCGGCAACGACGGCCGGGAGATCGTCATTGTAAGCACTTTCGCCTCGCATGTCGGATCGTTGCAGCGACACGCCCAGCCGATGATAAATGCCTTCGCAATGGCTCATCGACTGGTCCAGGAACTGCCTCCATCGCCGTAGGCAGGATTCATCACCGCCTTGGAGCTTCACGACGTTCTCTCTGGCGCTGCGGGCGAAGTCGGCGTCGCTGTCAAACAACTGCTTGGCCTGGCGGTAGAACACCTCCAGGTCGGCCAGTTCGGCGGTGGCATCCTGCCCGCAATCGACCTGGCGGTCCATGTAGGCGATAAGCATGCCGAACTGTGTGCCCCAGTCGCCTACATGGTTCTGGCGGAAGACGCGATTGCCAAGAAACTCCAGCACGTTGGCGATTGCGTCGCCGATTATGGTGCTTCGCAGGTGTCCGACGTGCATTTCCTTGGCCAGGTTCGGCCCGGAGTAGTCGACGACGACGTTTTGCGGGTCGGCCGCGACGGCGACGTCGAGGCGATCGTCATCGGCTGCGCGGCTGAGGTGATCGGCGAGGAACCGGTCGCTCAGCGTGACGTTGATAAAGCCCGGGCCGGCGATTTCGACCTTCTCGGCTAAGTCGGTCAAGTCCAGGGCGGCGAGGACGTTACCTGCAAGTTCTCGCGGATTGGTCTTTGCCCGCTTGGCCGCAGCCATGATGCCGTTTGCCTGGTAGTCGCCGAACTTTGCATCGGACGTCGGCAGCACGATCGCCGGTGAATGCGTCTGACTTGCAGTCACCGCCGTCAGGACC
>JABMQG010000026.1 GCA_013203365.1 Planctomycetota bacterium
CCGAAGTTGTAATAGCCGCTGAACTCCTCGGTCGGGTTGTCCATTTGGTAGATCATGGGAGACAGCCACCACCCCACGTTTAGCTTGACGTTTGGGTCCAGGGGCAGTTTCACGTCAACGTAGCGATATAGCAACGGCAGTCCTGTGTAGTCATTCAGATACATTTGCATGCTCACGTAGACGTTATGCAGGTTAGCCGCACACACGGCCCTGTTGGCCAGTTCCCTAGCACGGGAAAGACTCGGCAGCAGAATCGACGCTAGCAGGGCGATGATGGCCACGACCACCAGCAGTTCGATCAACGTGAACGCGCACCGCCTGCCCCCCAAGCACAAGCGTTGTCGAGAAACTCGGCAACGCGAAGATCTGAAGACTATCGCAGTCATCTGCCCTCCCGGGACTTTAACAAGCAGGCGTATTATACCACCATGTCATAAATCCGGCAGCGCACATATGTGTATTACCTCAGGCCCTTGCGGGAGATGCCCGCATTTAGAGCCCCTAATACCAATAAGGCGCCGCCCAAAGGCGCCGCGCCGGGTCGGCACTTCTTAGCCGGCCGGGCCTGTGTCTTTTTTCTGCGTTGGGTTTCGGTCAACAGCAGTTATCATATCGGCCGGAATCTCCGACAAGACGTCTGGATTATAGGGCTTCAATAGGCGGATAGAACGTGAAAGCCATGCTGTTGACCGGCATCAGGCAAATGCGGATGCAAGACCTGCCGGCCCCGGAAATTACATCAGATACGGACGTGCTGCTGAGAATGGCTGCGGTGGGCGTGTGCGGGTCCGACATTCATTACTATCTCTCCGGCAGGATCGGGTCGCAGGTGGTCCAATACCCATACCTCGTCGGGCACGAGTGCGCCGGCACAGTTGAAAAAATCGGCGACCGCGTCAGCCGGGTCAAGGTCGGCGACCGCGTCGCAGTAGACCCGGCCATGCCGTGCTGGCAATGCGACCAGTGCAAGATAGGCCGGCATCACACCTGCCGAAAACTCCGCTTTCTCGGCTGCCCCGGCCAGGCAGATGGGTGCCTGTCGGAATACCTCCTGATGCCGGAAACCAGTTGCTTTCCCATCCGCCGGAAGATGTCGTTCGAGCAGGCCGTTCTGTCCGAGCCGCTGGCCATTGGAGTGTACGCGGCCCGCCGATCCGTCGCCCTCCCCGGCACCGCCGTCGGCGTCTTAGGTGTCGGGCCGATAGGCATGAGTGCCTTACTGGCGGCCAAGGCGCAGGGCCCCGGCAGGATATACGCGACCGACAAGATCGACCAGCGCCTGGCGCTGGCCCGCCGGGCGGGCGCCGACTGGACGGGCAATCCTGCCGCTCAAGACGTGGTCGCCGAGATCTCCGCCGCCGAGCCCCTGCTGCTGGACGTGGTCTTCGAGTGCTGTGGCGACCAGGAGGCACTGGATCAGGCGGTCGATCTGCTCAAGCCCGGTGGTAAGCTGGTGCTTGTAGGCATTCCCACCGTGGATAGGGTATCGTTTCTCATGGACCCGCTTCGCCGCAAGGAATTGTGCATTCAGAACATCCGTCGCCAGGTCGACTGCGTGCAGCCGACGCTGGACGCGATCAACACCGGCCAAATCGAAGTCGATTTCATGGTCACACACCGCTTCGGCTTCGAACAGACCCAGCAGGCATTCGAGCTGGTCGCCGGCTACCAAGACGGCGTCATGAAGGCGGTGATAGGGTTCGACACGCATTGAGGCATTAGATGGAGAAAAGGAAAAAGGAACCGAACCTGTGAATCTGCTTGAAAAGTACGCCGCCCAGGTGGCCATCTTCGTGAAGGTCTGCCACAAGCTGGCGAAAAATATGTACGTGACCAGCCAAGGCGGCAACCTGGCGTGGAAATTGGCCGAGGATGTGATCCTCATCACACCGACCCAGATTCACAAGGGCGATATGCAACCGCCTGACGTGGTTTTTATCGACCTGGCCGGCGAAGTGGTCGAGGGCAGCCTCCGACCGACTGGCGAGAAGCCGATGTACCTGAAGTTCTTCGCCGATCGGCCTGACGTCGCGTCGGTCATACACTGCCATCCGCCTTACGTCTGCGCCACAGCCGTCATGACCGGCGAGAATCCGCTGACGCGCCCGTTCTATCCTGAGACGGTCATCGAGGTCGGCCCGGTGCCGATAGTGCCCTACGGCGAGCCGCTCACTGAAGAGCTGGCGGAAAACTTCTCTCCGCTGATCGGCAAGTACAACAGTTTCGTCATGGCCAACCACGGCCTGGTCACGATGTGCCGTGGCGACATCGAACAGGCCCTGGCGACCGTGGATATCTTGGAGGCATCGGCTAAGTCGGTGCTTATCGCGCTTCAGTTCGGCCCGGTAAAGGAACTGGATCGTCACGCCGTCGAGGGTCTGGACACGGTCATGGGCAAGCGTAAGCTGCCCATGTTCGGCTCACCCGGTGTGAACGGGTCGCTTGTGGACCTGTATTTCCCTCAAGACTGAAGTGCCGGCCGGCGTACTAGCTATGGTGCGTCGTCGGGTCGTAGCAGTGGCCAATCGCCTCGGCCGGCCTTGATGGGCCAATTATCCCCGGTGAGGCCTTGACCGTGAGCCTGGAAAATGTAAAAGTAGCTCTTTTCAACCTTACGGACCGGTTGTGACCTTACAACTAGGAGAAAGCGAGCATGGGCAAAGTTCCTTCGGATATCGATATTTCCCGCGCCGCGACGCCGAGGCCGATCACTGAAATCGCCGCCGCCGCCGGCATACTACCCGATGAGCTGGAACCGTATGGCCAAGTAAAGGCCAAGGTCAAGCTGAGCATTCTTGATCGCCTGGCAGGGGCGACCAACGGCAAGTACATCGACGTGACCGCCATCACTCCGACCCCGCTTGGCGAGGGCAAGACCACCACGTCGGTGGGGTTGACCCAGGCACTGGGTGTGGCGGGCAAGAATGTATTCCTGTGCATCCGCCAGCCGTCGATGGGACCGACCTTCGGTATAAAGGGCGGCGCCGCCGGTGGCGGATACAGCCAGGTCATCCCGATGGAGGAGTTTAACCTTCACCTCACCGGCGACATCCACGCCGTCAGCATCGCAAATAACCTGCTGGCGGCCGCCATCGACGCCCGTATCAAGCACGAGCAGCACTCTGACGATGCCACTTGGGCACAAACCGGTCTGCCCAGGCTGAACATCGACCCCGAGATGGTCACTTGGCGCCGAGTCGTCGACGTCAACGACGCGGCACTTCGGTTCATCGAAACCGGTTGTAGCGACGACTGGATGGACGGCCCCAGGCGACAGACGGGGTTCGACATCGCGGTCGCCTCGGAAATCATGGCCATCCTGGCCCTTGCCACCGACCCGAAAGACATGCGCAAACGGCTCGGGCGGATCATAATCGGCCTGGATACGTCCGGCAAGCCGGTCACGGCCGACCAGCTTGGCGCCGCCGGGGCGATGATGGTGCTCATGAAGGATGCCATCAAGCCTAACCTCATGCAGACTCTGGAAGGCCAACCCGCGTTCGTCCACGCCGGGCCGTTCGCCAACATCGCCCA
>JABMQG010000269.1 GCA_013203365.1 Planctomycetota bacterium
GATGCCCTTCGAGCCGGCCTATTGCTGCTCAAGGCTTACGGCGGCTGCGCCGATACCATAGGGGAGGTCCAGATGCTGTTGGTTAGCATAAGCAGGCTTGTACCCGGGATGGTGACGGCAGGGCCGGTGCTTCATCCCAAACATTCGCCAACTCACCTTGTTGAGCGTGACGTTGCGCTGACAGAGACGTTGATCCACCGGATGATTGAGATGAAGGTCTTTCGTGTGTGGGTGAAACACCCCCTTCTTGCCAGCCTTGACGCCGTGGTGCTTTCGAAGGTGCCGCAACAGCGGTTAGCGATCTACGAGACGGTGAAGCTGGGGTTCGACGAACTCCAGAGCCGTGCCATTACCACTGAAGATTACCGGCGTTATTGTGGGGTCATCTCTGCACTGGTAACCGAGTTACTGGGCAAGGGGCGTCCGAGTGGTGAGTTAGCCGAACGGCTGTTCGATGGGGGCGAGCCTTTGTCCGGCCATTGTGCCAACGTCGCCTACTTGGCCATCACAGTCGGAATGCATCTTGAGGATTACATTGTTCAGGAGCGTAGAAAAAAGGCCTTCGCCACAGCCGGTGACCTGACCAGTCTTGGGGTCGGAGCGATTTTACACGATTTGGGTAAGCTCCAGAGCGTCAAAGAGCTTCGCGACCAACATGAGATGACTAGTGATCGTCACGTGGACTATCCAGCGCACACGACAGTCGGGTTCCAGATGCTTCGTCACCGCATCAATCCAGTGGCTGCGGCCGTGGCGTTGCACCACCATCAGCGTTGGGACGGCACGGGCTGGCCGGACATGACGGAGTTGACTCATGGGCGATATGTAGGCGGACAAAGCGGCAGACAAACCCACATATTCGCCCGGATTGTGGCGGCGGCGAACCTTTTCGACAACCTCACAGCTCGATCAGACGGGAAGGGTTGCCCGGCAATAGGCGGTTTGCATGCCATGCAATCACAACGGTTCGCCAAGCGATTTGACCCGGTGATTCTGGATGCCTTCCTGCGGTACTTGCCGCCATTTCCTACCGGTATGGAGGTCATCCTGAATGACGGGCACGTCGCAGCCGTGACGGAGATCAACCCTGACCAGCCCTGCCGGCCGAAGGTTCGGGTTCTCGACGTAGACTGCGACAGTTGGGACATCGATTTGACGTTGACACCTGGGCTATTCATTCAACAGTCGGATGGTCTTGACGTTACCCGGTGGTTGTATAAGCTGCCGCCCAGGCATAAAGCCCTCGATGCAGCCAGATTAGCAATGATCGTCTGAGCAGGTAGCGGATGGTCAATTAGCGTTTCTTCCCAATCTCTTGTCGATATCGGCCTTGATCTTCATTGCCAGTCGCTCGTCGCAGCCCAGGGGGATCGGCCTGGCACTGCCTTGCCGGCCTGCCTGCGTGTAGGAACCCGGCTCGCGGGTTTCAGGCGACATGCTAAAGAGCTTGTAGGCCTCAGATGTGTTGGTGATTTGTATGGTCGGGCGGTTGGCGCGTGAGACCGCAACCCGCACCTTCACTTGGTACGTATCGGCCTCGGCGGGGACAAATCGCACCTCGACCGTGCGATAGATGGTTTGGAGCGAGCTTTCCAGAGCGTCGCGAAAAGTGGCTGCGTCTTTTCGGGCCAGTTCGAACCAGCTCTTTCCGGTCATGGGAAATGTGGTGATGAGCATTTCCCTGCGATCGAGCCTATCGACTCGAAACTGATAGTCGCCCAGCACGTCCAGACTGGCTTCCCAGGCGGCGTCAAAGTTTGCCTGTGCAGGCGAGGCCGGTGGTGTGGAGATGACCGACCCGCCGCGACCGGTGCATCCGAGCACAAAGGAAGCTACCAATACTGCGCAGAACCAACAGTTGTTCATTTTCGTTTCCGCCAAGGCTCGTCGAGACCAGTCGGCGAGCAATCCACGTATTGTCCAAGAACAAGTTTACTGGCGTTTGGTCGGTGGGCGAAATGTATTGTACAGTTCTTATGCACGCTTTGGCACCCGCAAGCTGGCTTGCCCACACAGGCCCAGCACCAATGCCCCGACCCGGCCAGGCTCTCCCTCCTGGCCGGGGCTTTTTTTAAATTTTTTTATTCTTCACCCATTTCCGGAGAAGGCGGCTCTGACGTTGTCGTTGGCTGCTGCCCGGTATTCGGCGGCGAACTTTTTTTTGTCGCTGATCTATCGGACCGGAGCACCAAGGCAACTTCAAGTTACCCTCACCAACTGCAAGTTGCCAGTGGATTTACAATCGTCCCAAGGATGGTGTGTTATTCTTTGAAGCTCGGTCGTCCAAGCTTGCTCAGATGACTTATCCACTATATTGGGCAGGGGCAGGAGTTGGCTAGCCAGGATTTTCAGACACTGGCTATCTTTGGTAGTATAATCAGGTGTTGTTTGACCGCAGGAATAAAGGGGGTTTTTGATGCCACGAATGGCGATAAGGATTCGCGCCGATGCTGCCGGGTCCCCCTGTCAGGACGGGGCTTTGCCCCCACGGCACCCGCGGAACCCCCTTGGCCCACCCTGCATCGGCCTTAGGTACGAGAAAATATGGGAATCCGGGTTGGCCGCAAGCGGGGGTGGGGAGTAGTATTATGCCAGTCAAATTGTCCGGCGGCGTAGCCGGCTCTGCTGTTGGGAATTCGGCCGCGAAAAGGGCGATACGACCGGCGGGCACTTCCTTTCTTGCCTATTGAGGCTCCTGCGGTCCGATCGTCACACCCTTGACGGCAACGCCACGTCGTGATAGATACACTCACTCGGATGCACCGCCGCCACGACAACAACCTCGGCCGCGGCGGTGGGACCGTTGTTGTGCCGATGTAGCTCAATGGTAGAGCACAGCTTTCGTAAAGCTGGGGTTGCGGGTTCAAGTCCCACCATCGGCTGTAAGGCCCATCGGTATGCACATCTTCCTTTTCGTTTCAGCCCAGGCCCTTGAGTGCGAACGACAATGCAGCCACAATGGCTGACCATGGTGACAACGCCGGGCAAAAGCGATCTGACCGCTGCCGTACTCTCGTCCAGGCGGCGCGTTGTGCTGGTGCCCGCCCCAGTGCGGACCGGCAAGACGCTCGCCGCACTCGAGCTGTATGAACACTTCCTTCGCGATCCTGCCCCGCCCGCCTGCCTGCTGCTGGCGCCAAACAGGATGACTGTCCGCTACCTCCGCCGCCGGCTGTTGGACCGATCGAAGCCGGCCGTGCTGGTTGAACCGCGGGTAATGACCTTCGGCCAACTCGCCGAACGGGTCCTCCTCGCCGCCGGCGTGCAGTATAGGCCGATCTCACCTGTCCACCGACTCGCCGCCCTGCGATCGATCATCGCCGATCTGGCCCAACTGGGTCGACTAAAGGCCCTCCACCACGTTGCCGACACACCGGGGTTAGTCTCGGCCGTCGACCGGTGCATATCCGAACTCAAGCGGGCAGCCGTCGA
>JABMQG010000270.1 GCA_013203365.1 Planctomycetota bacterium
AAGCGCACGCCCATTTCCGAGCGAGTTGAGGGCATGGCCAAGGCGAAAGAGCAGACCGTGGCCATGATCAAGGGCAAGGAACCCCTTCCGGAAGACAGATCCCGCGAGGCGGCGGCAGATATAATGTCCGCAATTGTGCACTCTACGGAGTTCGTGGACGTGGTTAACCTGCCCAACGTCGGGCAGATCGACAACCTTCCGCGAGGCGCGGTTGTGGAGACCCTCGGTGTAATCAACGGCCTAGGCTTCACACCCCTGACTGCCGGGCCGCTGCCTGAGCCGATCGTCAACCTGGTATACCCCCACGCTTCGAGCCAGTTGATGCTCGTCGAGGCGGTCCTGACGGGCAATCGTGAACAGGCATTCGACGCCCTCCGGAACGAACCGGTTTGCTCTCACCTGAGCTTTCGTGAGATTCGGCAGATGGGCGAGGAACTTCTGGCAGCCAACAAGCGACTGGGACAGCCGTCACCTTTGGGATAGGGTTGCTCGTCTCCAAGCGGCAAGCCGACGGCGGCTGTCGCGGACATCGGCATAAGGAGCGGCGAATTGGCTAAACGCGCTAAACACATACCGAATACCTTCTTTGAAGTCGGTCGGGCCGCACCGGCGACGCAGTGTTTTCGCGGTAAGCTACCCCAGCAGCAGGCGCGCAGCATGACGCATAGCTGGATTGTGGGAAAGGCCAACGAGATGTTCGCCCTGGCCGACGACGCCCGCAAGCGGTTGCGAACGGCGGATCAGGTCAAACGCTATCTTTCCCAAATGCGGGCGATGTTCGAGGAGAAACTGGGCGGTTTCCCCGAGAAAACGCCTTTGAATGCCAAGATTCTCGGCTGCATCGAACGCAAGACGCACCGGATCGAGAAAGTGGTCTTCGAAAGTCGACCGGGTTTCGTGGTCTCGGCAAACCTCTACTTGCCTCGCCAGTTTGATGCGCCAGCACCCGGGGTGGTAGTGGCCATGGGCCACATCGACAATGGAAAGGCCTATCCGGAATATCAGAAGGTATGCATGGATCTGGTGCTCAACGGTTTTGTCGTGCTGGGCTTCGATCCGATTGGGCAGGGCGAGCGCATCCAGTTCCCCAGCAAGCGGCGTTTCAAGTCGCGGCTGACATGTTGCGTAAACGAACATGCAAACGCCGGCTGGCGGAGCGAACTGCTGGGGATATCCCTGGGGGGTATGATGATTTGGGATGGAATTCGCGCGCTGGACTACCTGGCCGGCAGGCCTGAGGTGGCCGCGGACCGCCTGGGCATGACCGGCTGCTCCGGAGGAGGAACGCAAACCACATTCGTCATGGCTATCGACCGCAGACTGAAGGCGGCAGTGCCGAATTGCTTCATCACAAGCCGGAAGGTCCTGGTAGGACAGGAGAGAATCCTCTTCGACCCCGAGCAAGTGCAGTTCGGGGTAATCCGCGACGGTCTCGACCACGCGGAACTCGTAAGCATGGCAGCGCCGGCGGCCGTGCTTGTCCAGGGCGGGCTGCAAGACCTTGGCTTCCACCCCAGCGGGACCCGCTGGTCAGTCAAGATCGCAAAGCAACTGTTCACCAGCTTGGGCATTGAAGATCGAATCGCCTTTCAGCAGGAAGACCTTGGACACGGCTATTTCCTCCCATTTCGCCAGCGTGCCGTCCAATGGTTCTGCCGGTTTCTCAAAGGTCAGGAAGTGGAATTCAACGAGCCGGCCCTGAAGACCGAAGATATGCGGACGTTGTGGTGCACACGGAGCGGAAACGTTCTGGAGCTCGGCGGAAAGACGGTGTTGGACATACTTCGCGAGCAGTTGGACCGGCTTGCACAGGCCAGAGTGGCCGGCGCCGCCGCAGGTCGCAAGCGCGCAGACACCGCCGGCATTCTCCGCAAGACGCTGAATATTAAGACCAAGACGGCATTCGACTATGACGGCAAGGCCACGGCCTGCGGCAGGACGAAGGCGAATGGTTGCGAAATCGTGCGGTACATGGTCCGTGGCGAGCCGGGGATAACCATTCCCACGGTAGTCATTCACCCCCCCGGCGGGGCCGGCGACAAGGCCGTCGTGGCCGTTTCCGAGAAAGGCAAGCAGTGGGAGTTGGAGAACAACCGCCTGATACCGAAGTGGCTGGCGAGCAACCACACGGTGATACTGCCGGACTTGAGAGGCTGGGGCGAGACACGTCAGACAAAGAAGCTCTGGCCATCCCCGACGGATCACTGGTGCTGGACCATCGGCCCCGAGGGTTTTCTCGAGCAGTGGATGCTCCAACTTGGCGACAGCCTGATTGGCTCTCGCGCCAGGGACATAGCGGCCGTGCTGGCTTTTGTCGGCAAGCGCGTTGGTGTCGCTCCTCGCGACTGCCTGGTGTTCTCTCGCGGCATATCGGTATGGAGCGCGGCTGTTGTATGCCATTTCAAGTGCGTCGGCGGCTTGGCGGCGGTGGATTTCCTGGCGTCGTACGCAGAGCTTTTCCGCTGTGAGGTGCCGAAGGTGCCGGCGAATTACATCATCCACGGCGCTCTAAAGCACTTCGATTTTCCGGAAGTGCTCGCCGGTTTGAGTCCTTTGCCGTTGTGGATTCGCCGGCCTATGACGGCAACGGGCACCGCCCTGAGTGCGGACAGATATGATGAGTTCATTCAAACGGTTCGTACTGGATACGCCGGCAGCGGTGCAGAAGGGAAACTGTCGGAGACCTTAAGGAGTTTTTCGTGAAGACATTGAAGCTAGCGTACAAGAGGATCATTCTGGATTATCATTATTCCGAATTCCTTCCGGAGACGCTCTCTGCGGTCGACCCAGCCGAATACGTTAAGCAAATGGCCGAGGCCGGCATAGAGGCCTATCTGGTCTACGCGAAGGACCATTGGGGAAACGTTTACCACAAGACGAAGATCAGCCATAAGCATCCCAATGCCCCCGAAGACCTTTTCGGGATGCAATTGGAACTTTGCCGGGCGAACGGCATCATCCCCTACGCTTACACGACCGTCTGCTGGGACGAACATTCCGCCCGCGCCCATCCCGAATGGCGTGCTTGCGGGCCGGACTGGCTGCTGATGGAGAAGGCCCCTCCGCAAGGGTCAGGCTGGCATTACTTATGCGCCAACAGCCCCTATGGCGATTTTTTCCTCCAGCAGTTGGAAGAGCTGGTAGCCGGGTATGACTTCCCCGCCCTCTTCCTGGATATTTACCATTACGATGCCGGCACCTGCGTCTGTTACTGCGAACACTGCCGACGGAAGTGGCGCCAGATGTACGGCGACGACATGCCCGAACGCATGGGTGTCCCGGAGAAGGTGCGCTACGCCAGGTTCCGCGACGGCTTCTATCGCGAATTCTATGGGCAGGTTAATTCGCTCCTGTCGGCCCACGGCAAGAGCGATTGTCTGGTGACGCACAATCATGGTGGCACCGACCCGACGCTACCGAGCTTCATAGGCAAGGAAACCGAGCCGTTCGGGCTAGACTATGTCATTCCTCAAATGGTGATCAAGGAGACCCGCAATCGCGCCGCCGGCCGAGAAACGGAGATTTATTTCGGGCGGTTCAATCAGTTCTGGGACTTCACGGTCAAGAGCAAGCAGCTGCTTCAATGGGAGACCGTGAACGTATTCGCCCACGATTGCGCCGCGACGATCATCGACCAGCCGCTGCTGGACGGCCGACTGGACAAGCACGCGTACGCCGCCATTGGGGCCGCGTACGCCGAGGCCGGCAAGCTCGTAAAATGGACGCAGGGCAGCCTTCCCTATTCGGAGATCGGCGTCTATTTCGATCATCTCAGCTACGAGGTGTCCGCCTCGGAGGGTCACGACGACTTTGTCGGCGCCTGCAAAGTGCTGACCGAATGCCACCTGCCTTTTGATTTGGTGACGGATTTCGACCATGCATCAAAGCTTGACGAGTTCGACGCCATCGTCCTGCCGCACACCCCGCTGGTGGGTTCAAAGACTCGCGAGGCGATTCGCCAATACGTCGAGAACGGCGGCGTGGTGATCTGCGATTATATGGCCGGGATATGGAACGAGGCCGGCGGACCTTCCAAAGGCCGACATTTCCTGGTGGATGTGTTTAACCATATCCCCAGGAAGGACAATTTCATCAAGCCGCTCCTGCCGGTGGATGCAACGCATCTGCGAACCGGTCTTATGTTGGCTCTTACGGCCAAGGCCGACGATGAAGTGCTGGGGCTGTGCGTTCCCGGAGCGTTGAACAGGAACCAGCAGGCGTGGGTCTCGCACAACACCCCCCCCGCCACCGAAGCCGACGGTCCCGCCGTGGTGATTCGAAAACTGGGCAAGGGCCGGGTTCTGTATTTCAACACGAACATCTTCAGCGAGTACTTGAACACGAACCTCAAGTCGCTGCGCGATTTCATTCGCCTGTGCATTGAAAAGGTCTACAAGGCCCGCCTGTGGGCAAAGGCCCCGAGCATCGTCGATGCCATATACCAGAAAAAGGACGGTGACGTCATCGTCACGCTCAATTGCTGCACGCTTGACCGTGGTTCAAACGCATCGAGCATGCTCTACGGGACTGTTCCTCCGCTGCACATGAACATCAACGAAACATACCCGATCGCGGGCATTCGCCTCTACAGCCGGCAGGAGATACGCCAGGCCGAGATGCTAATAGAAAAAGGCTCGCCGTGCCGGATCGGCCGGGAGGACGATCTGTGGTACGTCGAGCTGCCCGCGATCGAAGGCTACGACGCGGTGAAGATCAAGGTCTGAGCCGGCCCGCTCCAGCCAAGTAAGAGTCCCCAACAGAATGAGGCATCGCCCCAAGGCGCCGCGTCGGATCATCTGACAAGGAAGGCGAAGTTGGCGAGAGGCGTACTGTATGATGTGGTAACCTTGGACGCCCCCGACAAAAATGGGCAGAGTCACTCACACTTAGTTCGACTTTTGCCGTTTTGTGCCGGGCTACGCAGCCCGACACAAAACGGCAAAAGTCGAGCTAAGGCCTTGTCACTGCATGATATGCGAGAACCGGCATTGGCCCGCCTTCGTGAGGGGCCTGAGGGTGCACGTTGCCGGGGCGGTATGGCACATGACGGCCAAGGCCGTGGAAGGCCCGGATGGGGGTTGCGGCTGGGCCATTCCGCTGACACTGCCGGCTATGTCGCATGAGGCTATCGAGGCGTCGCGTCCGGCAAGCCGCCATCGACGGGGATGGTAGCCCCGGTGGTTGGGGTCTGCCTGGTGGCGAAGAACAGGACGGCGTTTGCGACGTGTCGGCCGGTGACCCTTGCCCTGAGGAGATTTCGATTGCGGTAGTATTCCTGCAATCCTTTTTCGTCGAGCCCGCGGGCCTTCATTCGGTCCGGCCCGACCTGTTCCCACAGGCCGGATTTGTGCCCGCCTTCCGAGAAGACCGCATCAGGCGCTACCATGTTTACACGAACGTCGTAGGGCGCCAGCTCAAGGCTGGCGATACGACCCAGTTGGTGGCAAGCGGCCTTGGTGGCGCTGTATGCACCGAAACCGGCGCCAGGGCTGGGGACGTTCTTGGTGGACATGACGATGATGTCGCCGCCTATCGCCTGACGGATGAAATGGCGAGCCAACTGCGATAAAGTCAGCAGCGTACCTTCGACGTTCACCCGTTCCAGTCTGCGGAACGCCTCGAGGTCCATGTCCTTCAGGTGCGAAACCATGGCGATTCCGGCGTTAATCACGGCGATGTCGATTCCGCCCCAAGTGCAGATGATCTCGGCAAGAGCATCAGCAACGGACCGCTCGTCTGTAACGTCCATTGCCAGGCCGATCACGCGGCCTGGGGCGATCGCCGTCAGTTCCGCGGCGAAGTCGTTGAGCCTCTGGCCCGGCAAATCCGTCCCCGCCAAATAGCATCCGTTGGCCAGCAGGGCTTTGCAGACGCCGTAGCCAATCGCACCGGCCGCACCGGTGACAACGGCGACCTTGTCCTTCAGGGGCGGGTCTTCGGCCGGGGCTGATAGGCCGAGACACAACACGCCCAGGCCGGGCAGGCAGATTATTCGGGGCTTGCAGCCGTGCTTGGTGGTGTAGTCGTCAACTTTTTCCTGGATATGTTGCTTGAGCAGCTCGTCGGTTTTCTCGCCACTGTGGAGAAGGGTAGTCTGGACGAGCAACGGCGGGGCATCGCTTTGCGGTAGGCCGGAAGGCCAGTTGTTTTTTTGGACTGATTCTGGCGAAGCGGCGAACCCCATTGCCTCCGGGGTGGTCACGGATGTGACAATGACGGACCGGAACGGCCGATCCTCGTCGTTCGTCCGATCGGACAGAAGCCCCCGAATAATAGGGACGAGTTGTGCCAGTTTATCTCGCACCGGCCTATTCATGGTAGCCAAAGGTTATCACTCCGCGGCGCTTGACAATTTCAGGAAAACGTTTGGTCTTGCCACAGTGTTTCGAGCACAAGTTATCAGCCGAGCTTGCTCGCCGCAAGCATCTTGCTGCCGGGTGGGGGACCCTTGTCGGCTGCAGTTACGGCCTGGAACTGATCGGATGTTGCAGCTAGAGGCCGGGGAATCGGCGAGAAGGGCCTTGGCGAAAGGCCTGTACGTTGGCTAGAATGGACGGTTCAGGATCGGATGTGAGCCGGCCGGCGTGCAAGGACGGCTTGATGCGGACTGATTGAGAGGCATCGGGAAAGGAGATGTGCCGACCATGGGTGGTTTTTTTGGTGTGGCTTCAGAGGGAGACTGCGTTCAAGACCTGTTCTACGGGACCGATTATCACTGCCATCTGGGCACGATGCGAGGCGGGCTGGCCGTCAAGAACGGCACGGGCTTCTCCAGGGTCATCCACGACATCACCAATGCCCAGTTTCGCTCAAAACTCGAAGACGACGTCAAGGGCATGCGCGGTCGAGAAGGCATCGGTGTGATCAGCGATTTCGAAGATCAGCCACTGATCATCGGCTCGCACCTGGGTGTTTATGCCATCGTAACCGTCGGGGCAATTCGGAACTGGAAGAACTTGGCGAAGAAGGCCTTCGCCAAGGGTGCCGCTCATTTTTCCGAGATGTCCGGCAGCACGATCAATCCTACCGAACTGGTCGCGACGCTGATCGACCAGGCGGGGACCTTCACCGAGGGCATTCGCCACGCCCAGCAGGTGATAGAGGGGTCCTGCTCGATGATGCTGCTGACAGATGATGGTATCTATGCCGCCAGGGATCGGCTCGGTCGGACGCCGATCATAATTGGCAGGAAGAAAGGCGCGGTGGCAGCGACGTTGGAGACCTGCGCGTTTCCAAATCTCGGTTTCGAGGTTGACAGGTTGCTTGGGCCAGGTGAGATCGTTCGCCTCAAAGCAGACGGGGTCGAACAACTCAGCCCACCTGGCGAGAGGATGCAGATATGCTCGTTCCTTTGGGTTTACTATGGCTATCCCGCATCGGCGTACGAGGGCATCAACGTGGAGGTGGCCCGCAACCGTTGCGGGGAGGCACTGGCACGCAACGAGACAATCGGCCTCGACGTTGACATAGTTGCCGGCGTGCCTGATTCCGGCACCGCCCACGCCCTGGGTTACGCACAACAGTCGGGCGTTCCCTACCGCCGGCCGTTCGTCAAGTACACGCCCACCTGGCCGAGAAGCTTCATGCCGCAGGATCGCCGCGTCCGGGAGTTGGTGGCGAAGATGAAGCTGATCCCCATCCGAGAGCTCATCCAGGGTCAACGCATGCTGTTCTGCGAGGATTCCATCGTCCGTGGTACGCAGCTGAGGGATACGATTCAACGGTTGTACGATTACGGCGCCAAGGAAGTGCACATGCGGCCTGCATGTCCGCCGTTGGTGTTCGGGTGCAAGTTTCTCAATTTCTCCCGCTCGAAGTCGGAGCTGGACCTTGCCGGCCGAAAGGCCATAAGCGACCTAGAGGGGTCAGCCTGCAAGGATTTAAGCGCCTACGCCGACCCCGACTCCGAGAAGTATGCCGCCATGGTGGAGGGCATCAGGAAGCGGTTGAACCTTACTTCGTTGCGATATCAGCGGTTGTCAGACATGGTCGAGGCGATCGGTCTGCCCAAGGCTAAGCTGTGTACCTACTGCTGGGATGGCGCCGAGTGTTGCACCGCCAAAGCCTCGCGGTGCGCCTGTGCCGGTTCCAACGTCTGATCGAGGGGTGTTGAGATTCACGCGGCAATAGGTTGCGTTCTCGGCGCGGGCTGTATTTGTTGAATCATCGCAGTTTTGCCCGCTGAGACTGGTTTGTGCGGTCTGGCCGGTACGATACAGTGCATTCTTTTCTTTCGGCATCACCGGGATTGTCACGGCAACGTTTTATTTGACAGTCGGTTATCGTCAAGCACACAGAGGAGTCGGGAATTATCCACTCCCATGCGATTGAACTGCCAGGTACCTTTTCTGGAGAAGATCTTTTCAAACAAGCTGAGAAAGTCTGGAACTTCCTGCGGCGTTTTGCGTCTGATAGTGGTAGAAGCGGCGGGCAGAGTGAAACCTTAACGCGAAGGAGATAAACATGCGATCGACAGTAGCAATTGCGTTTGTCGCGGCGGCGGTTCTTCTGTTGGCGCCGGGGCGGGCATCGGCGCGGATCAAGCTGGCGGCGCTGCCTGAAAGGGAGCGGGTGGATATCCAGCTGGACAACGACCGCTACACGCTGGTGGAAGAACAGCGAATCGTCCCTCTGCTGAAATCGACGCCGCAGCAGGGCAACAACATGATCGACTTTAGTTGGACCAATACCCAGATCGACAAGGATTCAATCCAATTCCGACCGATCGCCATCAAAGAGGGCGAGACATTTCGGCCGATTCGGAAAGTTGACGGTCAAGACGAGGTCGGCGTTATCAACGTGGCTTACCCGCCTGGTGAGAACTCGCTGGTCTGGGAGGTCTTTTCGGCCGACGCCTGTGCGGTGAAGGTGAAGGTCAGCTATCTGATAGCCGGCCTCACCCGCTCGTTCTCCTACCGGGCAGGCGCCGACAAGGACGAAACCAGCCTGACGCTGAAGAAGTACATTCAATTGCGGAATTACTCCGGCGAGGATTTCGGGCAGGCCGGCGTATGGGCGGGGTTTGGTCCGCAGTTTCTCAAGCCCGTTGGCCAGCAGGAGGACATCAAGATGCTCCTGCACCGGTTCGACGGTGTTCCCATCGACAAGACCTACACATTCGACTGGTACACCAACGGCCGACTCAGTCCGGAAAAGCCGTTGGCGTCGAAGGTGGTTATGCACTACAAGCTGGTCAACGACGAAAAGCACGCCATGGGCCTGTTCCCCTTGCAAGGAGGCAAGGCGAGAATCTTCATAGACGACGGCCGGGGCGGGGAGGCTTTCCTGGGCGAGGATTGGGCCCAACTGACGCCGCTGGATGGGGATATGAAACTGTACCTCGGCGAGGCACGGGACATCGTCTGTACGCGGACCGTCAAGACGAACAAGCGCCATAAGGTCCAGGGTAACCTATTCAACCAGGAAATCGAGATCGTCTACGAGATCGAGAACTTCAAGGACAAGCCGGCCACGCTGGACATCGTTGAGCAGATAAACAGCATGGCCCGCGAGTTTGGCGGCGATCCCCACGGCGACGCCGAGTGGGAGATAGAACCGCGAACGTCGAAGGAAATCGGCATAACATACGAAACTGGCGGCGCAACTCCGGCTCTGCACGTGAAGCTTCCGCCTGCCGCGAAAGGCAAAGACGCGAAGGTCGCCAAGCAGACCGCGGTTTTCCACCTGACCATCAAGAACCTCTGGTAGCCGGAAAGGATACTGACCATGATGCGCATAATGATCATCGCGGCGTTGGGCCTGACCTTCCTGGCCGGTGAGGCCGCCGCCAAGAACATCGACCTGGTCACGCTGCCGAAGCGTGGGGCGGTGCAGTTGACGATATACAATTCCGAAGATCTTACATTGGTGAAGGAAACCCGCGACATAACGCTGAAGGCCGGCGCCAACAAGCTTCAGTTCTCCTGGGCCGGGACGCTGATCGACCCGACCAGCGTGGAGTTCCGCCCGCTGACCCACGCGGACAAGGTCGAGCTGGTGGACACGATTTTTCCTGGCCAGAAGCCCCAGCACCTGATCTGGAACGTCGATTCGCAATTCGAGGGCCAGGTGAAGGTTGAAGTGACGTACTTCACCAGCGGTCTGACCTGGAGCATGGACTACGTGGCAGTGACCGACCCGGCTGAGTCCGCCATGCGGTTGAGCGGATATGTGCGTGTTTTCAATAACTCTGGCGAGGAGTACGAAAACGCCCAAGTCCGGCTGATAGTTGGCACGATCAACCTTGTGGAGAAGATCGCCGAGTTGGCCCGCCGGCAGGGCATACCCCCACCGGCAGTGGAAACGAAGTATAGCAGGGCCCTTAAACGCAAGGCCGTTATGGCGGGTATCGCCCAAGCTGAAATGTTGGCTGGTGGAGCCTTAGACGCCTCTGGGCCCAAGGAGATCATCAAGGAAGGCCTGAGTGAATACTTCATGTTCACGGTCGAAGGCACGGAGACGATTCCCGACGGCTGGTCGAAGCGGATGATTGCCGTCGAGGCTGACGACGTGAAGTTCGACATCGTGTATCGCATGCGCAGTTACCAGTACGGCGATCGGCCGGTGCGACTGTTCGTCTGGCGCAACGACGCCGAGCACAAGTTGGGCGACAGTCCGCTGCCTGACGGGAGGGTTCGCCTGTTCCGCGCGAATGAGTCGGAGGCCCTGAGCTTCCTGGGCGAGCAGCTAATCAGCTACGTGCCAGTCAAGGCCGAGATAGAGGTAAACCTAGGCCCCGACGACCTGGTGGTATACGAGACGCGAAACACGTCGACGAAACGGCTGGCGTTCCATTTTCGCAAGGACGACCGGGGAAAGGAATACGTCGACGGGTGGGACGAACGGCAAGAGTGGATCGACACCATCCGCAACTACCGCACGAAAGCCATAACATTCGAGCTGCGCCGCCAGTGGGTCGGCGACGTGGAGTACGAAAGCGAGGTCGATACCACACTGTTCGACTACCGGACGATCCAAGCCGGCTTCACCGTGGGCGCCCGCTCCAAGCAGCAATACCCCGCAACTGTGGTTCGCCACCAGGGCGTCAACAGCAGGCAGTCGCGAATTACACTCAAGAAGTAAGGCAATACGGTCGTCAAGACATGCCAGCGCACGCCCGTACAGACGTTGCAGGGCGGGCGCGACGTAAGGGCACACGGGAAACCGATCCGATGGCCAAATCCATTGTATACGGTGGCAGCAAGGCACCGGCGGCGTTCAATATGACGCCGCTGATCGACGTGACTTTCCTGTTGATGGTGTTTTTCATCCTGGCCGGCTCGTTCGCCTCGCTGGACGCGGTCAGGTTGGCCGTGCCCAAGTTGTACGACACCGCCGTGCTGGACGAGTTGAAGCTGGCGAATAAGGCGGTGATTAACATTCCGCCGCATTCGCTTGAGCAG
The DNA here is from genome assembly GCA_013203365.1 of Planctomycetota bacterium. GTDB lineage: Bacteria > Planctomycetota > Phycisphaerae > SM23-33 > FEN-1343 > JABMQG01. The sequence goes on from JABMQG010000270.1 coordinate 11,403, forward strand.
GTCAAGGAAGACAGGAACCTCCAAGGCAAGGCGGCGTCATGGCAGTTGTCTACTGCCAGGATACGCCCCGGCGACACGACCCGGCTGGTGTCGGAGCTTCGTGCGGCCAGGGCCGACTTCGCCGATCGTAAGGCCAAAGACCCCGGGTTGGCTGATACCGAATTCCAGGTAGAAGTACGCGCCGATCGAGGCGTTTATTACTCCGAGGTCACTCCTGTTCTATCGGCGATTACGCAGGCCGGATTCGCCAGGGTGCACTACGTCGCGTATACGTCCATGGATGAAGACTGACATGGCCGAACCGAAAGTCAATTCGAACGGCCAGGCCGACCTGGCGGTTCATTACGTTTCCGAGCGGAAGAAGCGCGGGCTTCCTAGACCGAGGATGGCCCTGCCGTTGACGCCAATGATCGACGTGACGTTCCAGCTGCTGCTGTTTTTCATACTGACGATGCAATTTCGCCCCCCCGAGGGGCAGATTCCCGCCAACCTGCCGGCCGACCAAGGCAGCAGTGGGCCGGCGGTGACGCCGCTGGAACCGATCAGGGTTCGGCTTCGCGCGGCGCCGCAGGCCGATCAGGCGGTGCAAATAGAGATTGACCGTTACGACATTGTTCTGGCCGGTTGGGGGCAGCTTGAGGCGGCGCTGGCGGAGCTTCAATCGCAGTTCGGTTCAGCCGAGGTGCCGGTGGTAATCGAGCCGGGCCCGAAGGTCCGATGGAGCGACGCGCTCAATGCCTACAGGCAGGCCCAGCGAGCCAGATTCGAGAACATCGCCTTCTCACGCGGGTGAGAAAAAGAGAAAAAAGGCGGCAGTGGGGTTTGATCGGCTTGCAAGTGGGATTTCATTGGTGAGATGGTTTGCCCAGAAG
>JABMQG010000271.1 GCA_013203365.1 Planctomycetota bacterium
AAGGAGAATCGCCGGCGAGGCAATGCAAGGTTGATGGACCAGATTCGCGGCCACGATCGCCTCCTTCCGTGCTGGGTAGTCGCCCCGCCGTCGGCCGGCGAGCCGGATCCCGACCGGACCGTCTCGGCCATGAAGAATGCCGGCGTGGTTGCCGCCAGACTGTGTCCCAAGAGCCAATACCATCAGTTCAATCCTCTGATCTGCGGGCCGATCCTTGAAAAGCTCGCCGCCGCCCGCATACCCGTCATCGTCGATTTTCAGATCATCGGATGGGGCGAGACCCACGACTGGGCCGGTCTGTCCGCCGTTGCGGGTGCTTTCCCGGACCTGCCTTTTATCGTTCCGGGGTGCGTGTTGAAGGCATCTGGGAACGTGCATCCTTGCTTCCACCGCCATTCGAACCTTTACCTGGACATCGGGGCCTATCAGGAGCCGGAGGCCCTGGCCGATTTCGTCGGCACGTTCGGCTCGCACCGGGCCTTGTTCGGGACGTACTACCCGGCCCGCGGGGTCGAAATCGCACTGGGGTTGCTGCACGGCAGGCAACTGTGTCCGGGCGCCAGGAAGGCCATAGCCGGGGCAAACCTCTCGGCCATCTTAAAGGGCAAGACGCCTGAGCCTGTCGCCCCGGGTGAACCTGCGCCAATGGCCAAACTGCCCTTGGCCGCCATCGACGTGCACGTGCACATCGACTTCGACGACGGCGAGGGCACGGAATATGGCCCTCGCCAGGCCGTTGAAGCGTTTGACGCCTGGGGGGTCCAGTGCGGCATCGCATCGCACTGGGCCGGCCTTAGCGGATACGTCCGTGAGGGAAATGAGGACATGCTCAACGCCTGTCGCAAGTTCCCAGGTCGGCTGTATGCGTGGGCCGTCTTCGACGCCAGCCAGCCGGACATAAGTGCCGACTCGGCAAGGAAGATGCTTCGCGAAGATTGCTTCGTCGGATTCAAGGTGCACACCTGCATAGACGAGCGAACGTTGGCAGACGACGGCTACGATAAAATGTTCGAAATCGCCAATGAGTTGGAGGTGCCTGTCCTGAACCACGGCAACAACGACGAGGAGTTCGCCAAGGCGCTCGAGAAGATCGCGAAGAAATACCCTCGCGTTAATATCCTGCACGCCCATCACGGCGGCACATCCAGCCCGGACTATGCAAAAAAGCTCTCCGAGCTGCTCGAGAGGTTCCCAAACCTCTACCACGAGAGCTGCGCCTCCTTCGCCCCGCCGGACGCCATCGCCAATCTCGTCCGCGCCAGCGGTGGAAAGAGACTGTGCTACGGTACTGATTTGGGCTTCATGGACAACGACGGGCAAACCGGGAAGGTCCTGTTTGCCGATATCACGGAATCGCAAAGGGCCGACGTCCTGCGAAACAACGCCCTGCGACTCATTCGACGGCTGCCGAGATGATTTGAGACGATGGTGGAGATGGTTAACGCCGTTCAGCGATGAAAAGGAGTTTACGGCATGGCTGACAGAGCAGGCATTTCGGATCACCTGCCCGATCGACTGGCGGTCTGCATGTGGGATTACGCCTGGTACACCATGTGCCATCCGTCCGAACCCTACGGCGACCTGGAAAGGGCCTTGGACGAGGTTGCCGAGCGCGGCTTCAATGCCCTGCGACTTTGCGGGGCGGCCAACTGGGCCTTCGACCCGCAGGGCAAGCGAAGGAAAAGCATCGACGTGTGCAACCTCAGTGGCGGAGTCGGACCGGGGAAGTTCGGGCGATACGTCCGCTGGCAGAATTCACAGGGCGGCGTCACGATCGACCCGCTGGAAAGGACCCTCAGGCTGTTCGAGGGCGCCAAGAAGCGAAACATCTTCATCGTGCTTTCCAACTGGATCTATCAGATCCAAGGCTGCTTCTCGATGGACCAGGGCGTCTGGGAGCCCCTGCAAAAAGCCGACGCCGAGCAGCGCTGGCCGCTGGTGGTGGATGCGACGTGCAGGCTCATCGCCGAGCTGCGGACAAACGGCTTGGCCGATCGGCTTGCCTATGTCGAGGTCCACAACGAGCAGGACGTGCATCTGATGGCTAAGGTCGGCGAAGAATCGGCCGGCCCCATCGCCAGGTACAACGACCACCTGGAACGTGCCTGCGCCCGCATCCGCCGGGAGTACCCGGGTCTGCTCGTTTGCGGTGGCCATGCGGGTTATCAGTATTGGCCGGAAGAGATGACCCGCCAGGTGCAGGGCCAGGGCGTCCTGCACCAGCACGTATACGACTTCAAGGGAATCCTGCACGAGTACTACAAGCCCTTGGGATGCTCCTGGTTCCAGCAGCCTCCGCCGGACTGGCCCAACGAAGAGGCCAGGAAAGTTCTCCAGCCTGACGCCCCGGCGATTGCCGACTGGCTCCCGCCGAAAAAGCGGCTCGAGCAGATCGGACTGGGCGACGAAAAGGCCGAGGCCTCCAGGCGAATGTACTACCTGATGGACTGGCTGGCTCCGCAGCCGTTTGATTATTGGCTCTACAGCCATTATCAGGAGCACCGCCTGGGGATGAGGCAGCGGATCCGCGAGCAGTTGGCGATGCTCGCCCGCGAGGGGAAACGCCGCCACGTGCCGGTTGCGGTGGGGGAGGGCTGGCTGAGCTATTCCCCGCTGCTGGCCGAATTCGAGGATGGGCCGGTCGGAAAGACCATCGCCGAAGAGGCGGTAGACGACGCACTGGAGTTCGACTACTGGGCCATCGTACCCAATTCAAACAGTTCCCCGGCGCACGGGCGATGCTGGGCGGACGTCGATTGGCATAAGAAAATCACCGGCAGGATTCTGTCGGAATAACCCGGAAACGACATAGAGGGAGTAAAGCAATGACTGAAATGACCGGCTTTGATCGGCAGCACAAGCAGTTCGTTCGCATTGATCACAAGAAGCAGCTTTTCCTGGACGACCGGATGGTCGAGGAGATCAAGAACATTCGCCGCGTGCAGCATAATCCGGTGAAATACGAGGGCAACCCGCTCCTCAAGCAGGACAAGCCCTGGGAGCGTGAAGTGTACTTTCGCACCAGCAACTACTGCGTCCAATACGACGAGGCCGAAAAGCTCTTCAAGTGCTGGTACGAAGACCTCAACCTCCAGGCCGAGCGCGAAGGCAAGGGCCAGGGCGAGTGCGGGCTGCTTTACGCGCATAGCAAGGACGGCCTGCACTGGGAAAAGCCGCTGCTGGACCTCGTGCTTTACAAAGGCCAGAAGACCAACATGTTGCTGGGCGAGGACAAGCTTCTGGACGCAGGCACACACTCGGCGACAGTGCTGTACGATCCGCTGGACAAGGACCCTGCCCGGCGGTTCAAGATGGTCTACAATGGCGCGCGAGCCGGCGCGAACGTGCCCAAGAAGCGCGAGCAGCGTCTGGGCGACAGCTTTGGCCTGTGCATCGCGTTTTCGCCCAACGGCATCGACTGGACACCCTACGCGGCCAATCCCATTCGAGAGGACTGGGGCAGTGACGTGGAGGTAATCACCTACGATTCCATCGCAAAAAAGTACGTCATCTATGGCCGGGCGGACGCGCCCTGGTATAGCCCGCATCCAAACTTCCAGCACTGGTTCCCGCCGGTTCGGCCTAATGATCCACGCGGCGAGACCTACCCGGCTCGCCTGGTCTACCACCTCCAGAGCGACGACGCCATCCACTGGACGGAACCGGTGCTGGTGTCCGCGCCCGACAAGAGCGACAACCTGGACGACCAGCACTACTGCCTGACCACCTGGCGTGTGGACGACTACTACATGGGTCTGCTTCTGGTGATCCACAACGTGCCCGATACGGTTACGCTGCAACTGGCATGGAGCTACGACGGCGTGAACTGGATTCGCACGCAGGACCGCCCGGACGTGATCCCGCTGGGCTGCCCTGGCAGTTATGATAGCCTGATGGCCGAATGCCCCACGCCGCCCATCACCGTGGGTGACGAGCATTGGCTCTTCTACGGCGGCAGCAAGGTTCATCACGACTGGTGGGTCCCGGCACAGCCCGGCGGCGAGGACGAGGCCCCTCACGGCGTGAGCGAGGACGACAAGACGCTGGCCAACAAAACCCACCTGTGCCTGGCCAAGATCGGCGTGGACCGCTGGGTGAGCCTCTCGGCCATGGCCCGCGAAGGCTATGTGCACACGTTCCCGGTCTTCTCCACCGGCGCCAAACTCATTGTCAACGGCCGATGCGGCAAGGACGGCTACATCAAGGCGGAGATGACCGATAACTGGAACAATGTCTGGGACGAGTTCAGTAAGGATAACTGCAACGCCTTCACCGGCGACGCGGTCGCCCACGCGTTCTCGTGGAAGGCCGGCAAAGACGTCAACCTGATCCCCGGCATTACGAAGATCAAGTTTTACCTGCGCAACGCGGAGATATTCTCGTTCCGCATCGCCGACAAGTAATGGAGACTTCTGAAATGTCTTTTGACCAGACAGCAAGACAGTTTTCCCGCATCGACCATAAGAAGCAGCTTTTTCTCGACGACCGGATGGTCGAGGAGGTCCGCAACGTGCGGCGGACGCAGCATCATCCGGTGAAATACGAGGGCAACCCGCTGATCAAGCAGGACAAGCCCTGGGAGATGAGCATTTACATGCGGGCGGCCCAGGTGGTGTACGACGCCCAGGAAAAGGTTTTTAAGTGTCTCTACGAGGACCTGAACCTTGCTGCGGAGTGGGGCGGCAAAGGCCACGGCGAGGCCAGCCACCTGCTCTACGCCGTCAGCCGAGACGGCGTGACGTGGGAAAAGCCGCTCATGGATCACGTGCTGTACAAAGGCCAGAAGACCAACATTGTCGTTGCCCCGTCGCGCGCGCTGGACGCGGCCGCCCACTCGGGCACGCTGCTATACGATGTGGTCGAGCCCGACCCTGCCAAGCGATTCAAACTCATGTACAACGGCGACAAGACCGGCGCCAACCATCCCAAACGCCGTACGCAGAGGACGTCTGGAAGTTTTGGCCTGGACCTGGCGTTCTCGCCCAACGGAATTGACTGGACGCCCTATCCGCACAACCCGGTCGTGTCCGACT
>JABMQG010000272.1 GCA_013203365.1 Planctomycetota bacterium
AACCATACAAGGCGGCATGGACCTGGCTATCGCCAACAAGGAGACGCTCGTTGTCGCCGGGCGATTGATCACCGAGGCCGCCAGGACGGCGGGGGTAAGGCTCCTCCCGGTCGACAGCGAGCACGCGGCGATCCAGCAGTGCCTCCAGGGCCGCGAACTCGGCGACGTTCGCCGGGTCATCATCACCGCATCCGGCGGGCCGTTCCGAACCTGGCCGAAGGATCGCATCCACAACGCGGCCGTCGGCGAGGCCCTCAATCACCCCACGTGGGACATGGGCAAAAAAATCTCGATCGACTCGGCCACCATGATGAACAAGGCCCTGGAGATCGTCGAGGCGCACTGGCTGTTCGGGCTCGACGCCGAGCAGATCGACGTGGTGGTCCACCCGGAGAGTATCGTGCATTCGCTGGTCGAATTCACCGATGGCAGCTTGCTGGCCCAGCTTGGCCGGCCCGACATGACGCTGCCAATCGCCCAGGCGCTCAGTTCTCCACACAGCGGTCCTCGCCCAGGTCGGAGATTGGATCTGTTCGAGGCTGGCTCTTTGAATTTCTCGGCAGTGGACGTGGACCGCTTCCCCGCGATACGCCTGGCCTACCGAGTGCTTGAGGCCGGTCGCGGCTGCGGGGCAGTACTCAACGGAGCCAACGAAGCGGCAGTCGCTGCCTTTCTCGCAGGCAAAATCGACTTCGGTGAAATTGTCCCCTTAGTCGAAGAAACGTTGAACATGCATGCCGGCACGGACGAAACAGACCTGGAGGCCCTGCTGGCCGCGAACCAGTGGGCGAGAGAACAGGTCGATCAGGCCATCGGGCCGCTGGCACGCATCAAGTAGCCAACACTGTTCCCTACGGAGCTTTGAGCGAATGGACTGATTTGAATAATCAATCAACCGACCGATCAAATGGCCGATAAGTATTCGGCCGATTGCTTGGCCGCATTTGGCGGCCAAGCTCTACGGTTTGAGGTAACATACGTCACAACAAGAAGATAAGGCAATATATTCACAGGAGCTATCTACAGCATGAATCTCTTGGCCACAGAAGCAGGGTTTTGGACGAGCAGTGTCGGCCCTTTCATTATGATGGTGATAGGGTTTGGTCTGATAATATTCTTCCACGAACTGGGCCATTTCCTGGCTGCCAAGGCCGTCGGGATCAAGGTCGAGGAGTTTGCGCTAGGGTTTGGCAAGCGAATTATCGGCATTCGCCGAGGAGAGACCGACTACCGCATTAACCTACTGCCGCTTGGCGGATACGTTAAGATGCTTGGCCAAGATGACTTCAAGCTGGCCGAGGGCCAGGCATCCGACCCACGCGCGTACAACAACCGCCCTATCTGGGCTCGTCTGTGTGTGGTCTCGGCTGGGGTGGTGATGAATGTCATTCTGGCGGCCATCCTCTTCATGATAGTCTTCAGCCTAGGAATCCGCTTTGTGCCGGCGGAGATCGGCGCCGTTACCGCTGGCGGCCCGGCCGATACCCTCGAACTTCCTGGCGGCCTTGGCAAAGGCCTTCGACCTGGAGACCAGGTGCTGAAAATCAACGGCGAGATCGTCAACAAGTTCGACCAGCTCTATGTCACCGCCGCACTGAGCAACGAGGGAGAGACCTTCAGTATGCTGATTCGCCGGCCAGGTGTGACCGAGCCTTTCGAAGCAAATCTTGGCACGGAGGCTTTTAAAACCGGCACCGGGGCCAAGCGTTACGTTTTCGGCATATTCCCGCCGTTTGACCGCGTCCTTGGAGACGGCCTGCTGGACGGACGCTCACTTGGTCAGCTGTCTGGAGACGCGATGCTAGAGGGAGACACGGTCGTTTCGTTTGCCGGCCGGCCCATTGAGCACGGCTGGCAGATCATCCAGGCCCAGCGGGACCTCACCGGCGAGCCGATCGAAGTGGTTGTCGAGCGCAAGGATACTAAATCAGGCCAGATCACCCGTCACGCGGCCGTTCTTACGCCACGTCTTGACTGGTCGGACGACAAAAGACGGCACGATCACCTGCAAGCAAGAGCGCCTGAGCCACAAGACAAGTCGGTGCCGGAAGATACGGCAATGTTGGACGTCCTGGGCCTGGAGCCGAGAATGCGAGTGGTTGCCGTGGACCCCGACAGCCCCGCGGCCAAGGCCGGCATACTCCCAGGCGACATCATCGCCGCCTACGGCGACGCGGGTGAGATACCAACAATCCAGCGGTTTCGCCAGATCAGCGAGGCGTTCTGTGACAAGGAGGCGCCCATCCGGGTGCTCAGGGGCGCCGATACGGCCGAGATTGGAGCCGTCCGCGTCAAGCGGCATGCCGGTCAGGCCTTGGTAGGCATCGTACCGGGCTATGACGACCAACATCTGGTCGTCGCCGCAGTCAAGGCCGATACCCCGCTGGCGGGAAAGATCCCTTCTGGATCCACGATAACCGCGGTCAACGACACGCCGGTCAGCACATGGGGCGACCTGATTGCCGCCGTGGCTGCCATTTCGGCCCCGGCCGAGCCCGTGCACCTGACTTTCCAAACGCCGGTGGGCACTGTCAAAGACACCGAGCCGATTGCATTGGCGGAACTTGGCTTTGATCGGGCCTACTATTCCTACGGTGTAGACCTTCCGCTGACCCAACTGTTGGGAGAGGAAGTCCGTAGCGGGCCGGTGGGGTCCTTGGTCATGGGAGTCAGGGAAACCCGTGATTTTATCGTGATGACCTATGTGACATTGCAGCAGTACATCAAGGGCCGAGTCTCCGGTAAGGATTTTTCCGGACCGCTGGGAGTTTTTCGAGCCGGTATCCTGGTAGGGCGACGCGGCATAATATGGTTGATCCGGCTGCTGGCAATCGTCTCGGCGAATCTGGCGGTAATAAACTTCCTGCCCGTGCCCGTAGTCGATGGTGGGCACGTGGTGTTCCTGGTTATCGAGAAAATCCGGCGCCGACCTCTGAGCCTGGCCATTCAAAACGCCGTCCAGGTTGCCGGGCTCGTTATGATTGGACTTGTGTTTATCCTGCTGACCTACAATGACATCCTCCAATTGGTTCGCAGCCAATGGTAGCAGCTTGACAGTACCCCTGCCTAAGAATATACTACTGGACTTGCCGCAGCTTGAAGGGCTGCATGTCGTACGGCCGGGGGCCCTGCGGCAGGGCAGTTGGATTTTTTTCAGCAAAATGTTCAGGGAAAAAATACCGTGGCAAAGAAAACCATCGCTAAGAAGAAAAAGGCAAACAAGGCAAGGCCCGAGACGGCGGAAACCGCTTCGACTTCCAGGATCGCGGCCGCCAAGGCCAAATTGGTAAAGGCCCGCCAAGAGAAAAAAACCACGAAGAAAGCCGCGGCCAAGCAGGCCAACAAGGGCTCTACAGCCAAGCCCAAGAGCCCACTAACCAAGAAAGAGACCGAGGAATTCCGACGCATGTTGTTGGAAAAACGACAGACGCTCCTGGGCGACATGAACGGCATGGAGGCCGAGGCTTTGCGATCCAATCGCCATGACGCCACAGGCGACTTGTCAACCATGCCTATGCACATGGCCGACATAGGCACCGATAACTACGAGCAGGAATTCACGCTCGGCCTGCTGGAAAGCGAACGTCAGATCCTACGGGAGATCGACGAGTCCCTGGACAGAATCGCCTCAGGCACCTATGGTATTTGCGTTGGCACCGGGGAACCAATCTCCCAAAACCGCTTGCGGGCAAAGCCGTGGGCTAAGTACACCATCGAATACGCCCGGAAAATCGAAAAGGGCCTGGTCCGCAAGCCGAGAAGCAACTTCGGCCTATACGACGAACAGGACAACGAGCAAAACGACGAAGTGCTGGCCGATTGACCCAATCAAGCAGACCGCTACTATGACCGAAATCAAACCATCGGCCGCGAAATCACCCCGTTCGTGGATCTTGTTCAGCATGGTCTTCGCCGTGGGTCTGCTGGCAGATTTATGGTCTAAGTCGGCCGTTTTCGGTTGGGTCGCTGGCACGGCCCCACAATCGTACAGCCGGGCCATCATTCCGGGGGTGTTGAAGTTAACACTCTCAACGAACCCTGGAATCGTCTTCGGCTTCAACAAGATGCCGCCGATGCTGGTCTTGGCGGCCACTATCGTTGCCATCGGCATAGTGTTGTACTTCTTCGTCACCGGCCCCCGCGATGCGCGACTGGCACAGGCTGGGTTGGCGATGATCCTTGCCGGGGCAGTGGGTAACCTCTACGATCGATTGTTTTTTTCCACTCAGTTGCCGGGTTGGCCCGCAGGCCGCGGACAGGTGCGAGACTTCATTGACCTCAGCCAAATCGGCTATCCCTGGATCTTCAATCTCGCCGACGTACTGCTTGTCGTCGGAGTCGCCGCCTTGCTGCTGACAGGTATCATCCAGGCGCGAAGGCATCGGTCGCGATAAGATGCCATTGTAAAATCGGCCGCCCGGGTGCTGAAATAAACTGGCCTGTCTGTCGAAACAGCTCTGCCGGAAGCGTTTTCGTCACTCAACTTTTAGCCGACTCCAAAGCCGTAGGGATTTTTTTGTAAATTCTTCATTTTACCTATTGCGATAGCCCGCGCCGCGCGTTCTCATGCGGCCTGCTACATCAGGCGGCGGATCAGGTTGTTGGCCAGCAGGTGCCTGTGAATCTTTTGCTACTCGACAACCCAAAGCAATGTGGTACAATGAAAAGTTGACTAAGGCACTCTAACAAAACTCCATGATTCGCCGCCAGCAGATTAGAAAACAACAGATGATTAGGAACGCTTTATGAATATCGTCACGTTTTTCATACCGCACACGCAATCGCCTTTGATTGAACAATGGAACGCTGCTTCAACTACATAGCGGAACTTACCAAGTCCGCTGCCGTGTTCCGTGTTGCGTTTGGGGATCAACGGTTTTGCCTTTCGCTGCCGCAATGGCTGGCGAATCTCCTGCTCGGCGTCGTACGCACGGTCCGCAAGCACTTCATCAGGACGTCTGCGCGGGCGGCCACGCGGCTGCTTGATCGGCGGGATTCCATCGACCAAGGCAATGGCCATTTCAGAATCATGAACATTTGCACCGGTATGCTCAATAGCCAACGGCGTGCCTTGGCCATCAACAATCAGATGGCGTTTCGAGCCGTTTTTGCCCCGATCCGTGGGATTCGGGCCTGTTTTCGCCCCACCCAAACCGCACGGACCGAACAACTGTCCATGGCAGAAGTGGACCAGTCGATCGCATCGGCTAGCCCCAACTCGTCCAGCAGAGCCCGCCATATCTTTTGCCAGACACCACCCAGCTGCCAGTCGCGCAGACGACGCCAACAGGTCATCCCGCAACCACAGGCCATTTCCTGGGGCAGATACTCCCATGGTGAGCTAGTCTTCAGCACAAACAGGATGCCGGTCAGGCAGGCTCGGGCGGACACGCGGGGACGACCACCCTTGGGCTTGGGCGGATCAGGCGGAATGTGCGGTTCGATACGTTGCCATAGTTCATCCGTGAGTAGCGGCTTAGCCATAATAACGTCCTCCATGACATTAAGTTATAGCTCTCGTACCAAATGTCCTATTGGACGAACCATTACTCAATCTTGAGGTATTGTTAGAGTACCTAAAAACAAAAAGCGGTTGCGGAATGAACCTGACGTAATAAACTGCCGACATCGTATTCATTCAGAAGCCCGGCAATAACGGTCACAAACACACTAAACAGACGTTAGCAGCGGCCAGGAAGAATTGCCGCACACCGGCAGACCGCTAGGAGGCTGGCCATGACCAGTTCGCCACACCAGTACAATGGCAACTATACCAACGAGGAGCTTAACTTCATCGCCTTTCCCCTAGGCGGAATTGGTGCCGGCATGATCTGCCTGGATGGTACCGGCGCAATGTCGCACGTCTCGCTTCGACACATACCAGAAGTATTCAATGAGCCGACTATCTTCTCGGCAATCTGCGTCAAAGGCACCGAAAACGTCGCCAGGGTCCTTGAAGGGCCTGTCCCGTTCTGGAAGCTCTCGTGCCTTCCAGGCTGCGGGAACGGTGCTGCGGGCAAGAGCTTCGGACTGCCCCGCTTTCTCGGCGCTACGTTCGCCGCCAGGTTCCCATTCGCGACGGTGCAAATGGAAGACCCTAAGGTACCCCTGGAGGTGAGCCTGACCGGTTGGAGCCCCTTTACTCCCGGCGACGCAGACAGTTCGTCCCTACCGGCAGCGGGCCTGGAATACCGATTCAGGAATCCCACACAAGCCACTATCGAGGCCGTCTACTCCTTCCATGCACAGAATTTCATGGCCAGGGACGCAGGCGAATGCGGCGTCGGTAACCTTCACGAATCTCAGGAGTCCCCCGCCGGCGGGTTTGTTCTCTGGCAGTCGGGGACGGAGGAAAAACCTTATTTACAGGGCGCGTTCAGCGCAACCGTCAGCGACATCGAGGCAAAGGTAAACGCCGCTTGGTTTCGCGGTGGCTGGTGGGATCCGCTGACAATGCTGTGGAACGAAATCGAGGCCGGCCTGGCCGTGGAGCGTGCAGCCGTCGTGCAAGGCGACCCCTCCCCCGGCGGGAGCCTGTATGTGCCTTTCACACTATCTCCCGGCGGCGAGCGTGTCATCCGTGTCCGCCTCGCCTGGTACGTTCCCAAGTCCAACGTCAGCGAGCCCAGCGAAGGAGCGGGGGTCAGTGCCTCTTGGTGCACTTGCACCGGCAAGGATCGGCCTACCTATACGCCTTGGTACGCCGGACGATTCGAGAGTATAAACGACATTACCAATTACTGGGGTCAGAACTACGTCCAGTTGCGAAAGCGATCGGCCCAGTTTAGCGATTGTTTCTATGATACGACGCTGCCTGCGGAAGTCACCGAAGCGGTCTCGGCCAACCTGGCGATCCTGAAATCCCCTACGGTCCTCAGGCAAGACGACGGCGGGCTCTGGGGCTGGGAGGGCTGCTGCGATTCGGATGGCTGCTGTCACGGCTCGTGCACGCACGTGTGGAACTACGCACAGGCCATCCCACACCTGTTCCCGGACCTGGAACGGACGATGCGTGAAAGCGATTTCTTCGAGTCGCAGGACGAGCGGGGCTATCAGTGTTTCCGCACGGACCTGCCAATAGGGCCTTCCACCATTCGCCCGAACATCGAAGGCCGATACCCAGCCGCCGCGGACGGGCAACTTGGCGGCATAATCAGGATATATCGCGAATGGCGCATCTGCGATGATCTGGACTGGCTCAAAAAAATGTGGCCCAGGGTCAAACAAGCCCTGACATTCTGTATCGAAACGTGGGACCCGGACCACAAGGGAGTCCTGCTCGAGCCGCACCACAACACCTACGACATCTCCTTCTGGGGTGCTGACGGGATGTGTTCGTCGATCTACCTCGCCTCTCTCCGCGCCGCGGCGGAGATGGCTAAAACCCTCGGTGAGGAATCGCAACTGTACGTCGATCTCTACCAGGCGGGCAGGAGATACCTGGAAGACGAGCTGTTCGACGGAGAGTATTTCTACCAGATGGTCCAATGGGACAACCTGCGTGCAGGCGACCCCAGAGGAGGCCCACAAAAGAACGAGATAGCCGTAAAGTACTCTCCCGAGGCGGCGGAACTGTTCGAGAAGGAAGGCCCGAAGTATCAATACGGCATAGGCTGTCTGTCCGATGGCGTCCTCGGTGCCTGGCTGGCGCAGGTGTGCGGGGTCGGCGAGATACTCGACGCCGGCAAAGTCGCCAGTCACCTGCTGGCCGTCTATAAGTACAACTTCAAAAGCGACCTTACAGGCCATGTCAACCCGCAACGATCGACCTACGCGATCGGCAGCGAAGCCGGCTTGATATTGTGCACCTGGCCCAAGGGCGGAAAG
>JABMQG010000027.1 GCA_013203365.1 Planctomycetota bacterium
ATCGACATCGCCAGGGCCTGGATCGTCTCCTCCGTCAAATCGGCCCGGGTCGCACCGGGAGACCAGAACAACCCGCCGATCCACTGCCGCCCGCAAACCAAGGGCCAGTGCGCCGAGCAAGTCCTTGCGACGACCTCGGCCAGGGCGTCTTCGTCTTCTACGAGTTGTTTGAGAACGTCGGCTCCCCCGGCACCCAAGGCCAGCGGACGGCTCGGAGGAAAATCCCCACGCGACACCAGCAGCTTCACCTCCGCCTCCTCGGTTCCCGTCTGGCTGGCAAGAACAATCGCTTGGTCGGCGGAGGAAAATACGTAAGCTATGACCGGCTCGTCCTGCGAGGGGGCCAATTGCCCAGCCTCGGCCCAGGTACGCGCCATCAGGCGGCACAACGAGCCTAGGGACTCCGCTGCTGTTAGTTCCGATCCAAAACGCCGCAGCAGGCCAAGCGCCTTGCTCTGCGAGCCTGCCTGGGCCGCACGACGTTGAAGCCGGCAGTTGAGTCGGCTCAGTTCCAAGTTCGCCGCCGTCAAAGCCGAACGGTAAAGGCTCTCGCTGGTGGTCTTGCCGACGCCAAACAGCTGGCTTCGCTCCTCGATCAGGCCGGGCAGACGGTCTATGGTCTCTTTGAGGACCTCGGCGCTGACGCCAATCTGTGCCGCCAGCTTTGTCGAATCCGCCGGAAAAGTGAAATTGCCGCTGTAGCCGAATCGCTGTTCCCGAACGATGGTGTCGGCCAAGTGAACCACGGCAATCGCACGCCTGCCAGAGAGCACTTCCGGCAAACCCTCGACCGGCTGATGATGCAACCAGATCGTCTGCTCTACCAATTCGGGCAGATGCCAAAGCTCGGCCAGTCTCCGGCCGGCAATAGTGTGATCCACACCCAGGATCTGACGCTCATATTCGGCTATGTTGCCGTATTGACTGTTGCACGCCTGCACAACACGCGTGTAACTCTTGGGCAGGCACTGTTCCATCGCCAGCTTGCCAATGTCGTGCAGCAGCCCGCAGACAAAAAGCTCTTCCGATTCAATGCCCAGACGAAGTCGCTGGCCCAGCAAATCCGACGCGCACGCCACGGCCAGGCAATGTTTCCAAAACTCGCGCCGATCCAGGCCCGAAACGGACAAACCCTTCGGACCGAACATCTCGAATACCTTGATACTCAGCACCGCTGATCGAACCGCCTCGAAGCCCAGCATGACCACCACCCTGCTGATGGTTCGCGCTTCCTTGCGCAGACCCGTGTTGGCCCGGCCCGCCAGCGACAGAATCTTCGCGGTTAGGCTCTGATCTGCGCTTACTAGATTGATTACCTCCTGGGTGTTAGCCTGGTTGGAACTGGTCAGCTTCAGCAGACGCGTTGCCACTTCCGGCAGCGTAGGAACTGATTCCAACTGACGCAGTATCAGTTCAATCTGCTGACCCTTCAGCTTCTCCGCTGAAAGGGACGGGTTGTCGGCGTTTTTCGCTGCCACGGCTAGGCTTCAATCAATTCCACGATTCGTTCGATGACTTTGGCAATGTTGAACGGCTTCTTGATGAAGTCGTCCGCCCCGGCTGACAGCAACTGGTCTATCTCCGTCTGGTTGACGAGCCCGGAAATGATCAGTATTTTAATATCGGTTAATTCTTGGTTTTCACGGATGGTCTTGCATACCACGTTCCCGTTGATGTCCGGCAGCATGTAGTCCAGAATGACCACGTCCGGTCTGAAACTCTGCGTCTGCACCCCCGCGTCGTAGCCCGTGGTGGCGGTTCCGACTTCAAATCGGCCGTCCCGCTTCAAAACATCCACGAACAACTCCACTATCTCCGGGTCGTCGTCGACCACCAGCACCCTGGTCTTGTTGTTGTTCAAACCACCCAGCGGGATGTTGTTCTTTTTCATGAACCTGACCATTTCATCCCGCGGAATCCGCCGAAACCGACTTCCCGGAACGCGAAACCCGCCGAGTTGCCCGTTGTCAAAGCAACGGATAATAGTCTGCTGCGAAAGGCTGCAAACCTCAGCCGCCTCTCCCGTAGTATAAACCTTTTTCTTTTTCACAGTCCTTCTCCAGTCTTCGCATCGGCCGGCAGTTCCGCTAATGTCACGGGCAAGAGTGAACAGATGTCTCGCCCAATACCGTAGCTATTAAATCGACTGCCTGGACGCTTGCCTTAACTTTCCCAAACCGCACATTTTACGCAGTCGTATTTATTTTAACTCTGGCTTGGGCAATGTGAAGTGAAATTCAGTAAAAAGCCGATGATGACGGAGACTGCAAGATACGCAACATCCTTACTTGAAACCACTTATGTATTTTTTGAGGCAGTGGCACACCTGCAGACCCAAAACGATCCCAGGCTGCCAGCGCAGTCAGCTATATACTTATTGCTCAGGGGGATAACCTTAATCCAGGTCAAATGAGCACAGTTTCCAACCAATACTCAAACCCATTGGCGCGGAACTTACGCTGATTTGGCGACAGGAGGTGACCAATGTCCTTATCACAAGCAGCCTTAGAGCTTGAGTGTATAGACCTCGGTCATGAACTCCAGGGCCTTGATCCTCGCCAGCACCTGCTTTTCCGGAGCCGAATCCAGGTTGAAGCTCAGCACGGCCTTGGCCGGTTCGGTCTTTCGCCCGCAGCTCATGTGCGCGATGTTGACACCCGCTTTGCCGAAGGCTTCACCAACGCCGCCGATGACGCCGGGCTTGTCGTTGTTGAAGCAGATCACTACATTGCCCTCGGGAATCATCTCCATGTGATAGCCGTCCAAACCCACTATTCGTGGCAGGTTGTGGCCAAGGATCGTTCCCATCGCCGTGCGGGATAACTTGTCCGTCGTCAGCGTCACCTCCAGAAGGTTGGCAAAGTCCAACGCGTCGGCGCTGGTGACCGTCTCGACCGTTATGCCGCGCTGCTTGGCCAGAACCGGCGCGTTGACGATGTTGAGCTGCTCGCCGAGGATGGGCTGCAACAGCCCGATCAACAGCGACGTCGTCACCGCCGAGGTGTTCGCCTCGGCAATGCCGCCGCGGTAGGCCACCACCACCTTCTCGATCGCCCCGGGGGTAATACAGCTGATCAACGTGCCCATTCGGCGGGCCAACTCCACGTACGGCTTGACAGATTCGGGCACCTTCGTCGCGCCCGATATGTTCACCGCGTTGCGGATCTCGCCGCCGCTGAGGGCCTCCACCAGTACCTCCGCAGCCTCCAGAGCCACCAGGTCCTGGGCCTCTTCCGTGCTTGCGCCAAGGTGCGGAACGGCAAGAACGTTCGGATGCGAAAGCAGCTTCTTCAACACCTCGCTGGCAGGAGGCTCTTCCGTATAAACGTCCAGGGCCGCCCCTGCTACCTTGCCCTGCTCCAACGCCGCCAACAACGCCGCTTCGTCGATGATCCCGCCGCGAGCGGCGTTGATCAGACGAACGGTCGGCTTCATCCGCTCGAACTGCTCCTTCGAGATCATACCACGCGTGCTTTCCGTCCGAGGAACGTGGACGGTAATGTAGTCGGCCCGCTCATAGAGGTCGTTTACGTCCTGGACAAACTCCACGCCGTCTGGGGCGGCGTCGGCCGACAGCAATGGGTCGTAGCCCAGCACCTTCATCTCCATCGCCACCGCACGGGCGGCTACACTGCGGCCGATACGCCCAAGGCCAATTATCCCCAGACTCTTACCGGCCAACTGAGTGCCCTCGTACTTCTTGCGATCCCACAGACCCTCCCGGACGCTGACGGCGGCTGGGACGATCTTTCGACTGAGAGCCATCATCAAAGCAATGGCCAGCTCTGCCGTGCTGATCGTGTTGCCGCCGGGGGTGTTCATCACGATAATGCCTTTGGTCGTGGCCGCCACAAGATCTACGTTGTCCACGCCGACACCCGCGCGGACGATGGCCTTAAGGCTACCGCTGTTGGCCAGCGCCTCGGCCGTCAGCTTCGTTGCGGACCTGATGATTATGCCGTCGTATTGGCCGATGATCCGGGCTAGTTCCTCTGGCTTGATCCCCGCTTTGTTGTCGAAGGCCACGCCTTTTTGCTGCAAATAATCCAACCCGACCTGGCTGAGTTTGTCCGAAACTAGAATTTTCATTGTATCGCCTTATTTGAAGTCATTGTGGCCGGCCTTTTCAGGGCCCCATTTCGTCCAGCACAATACCAGCGCTGACTTTAACTGACGGCAGGGACATTTTCTATAGTCAGTGCACCGGCTTCCATAGAAAACACACAGAAAAACCACACCTTGCCGGTGGCGGTGCAGCAGGGTAATATAGCGCACGTGGCAGAGCGTGTCCCTAGCATTAGCGCCGTGGCGGTGTTTGGTAGCTCCCAAGCCGACCAGGCTGCTTATGCACAGGCCGAGGCTGTCGGACGGGTACTGGGCCGACAAGGATACACAGTCGTCAACGGCGGCTACGGCGGAACAATGGAGGCCTCGGCCAAAGGCGCGCGGGCCGTCGGTGCCGAGGCCATCGGCGTCACCTGTCGGGCGTGGTCCTCGATGCCAAACTCGCATCTGACGCGCCAGGTGGAGACGGCGAACCTCTTGCAGCGACTGGCAACGCTGATCGAGTTGGCTACCAGCGGTTTCGTGGTGTTGCCCGGCGGCACCGGGACGCTGGTGGAATTTGCTACGGTATGGGAGCTCATAAACAAGCAGCTGACCGCGACAAGGCCGGTGGTATGCGTGGGCGATTTTTGGGCACCCCTGGTCGAGCTGATCAGCCACATACAGCCGGCGGCCCGCCGGCGGGTCGCGTTCGCCGCCGATGCGGAGGCCCTGGTGGAGTTCTTCCCGCCATTGTCGCCGTGATGGCCGGGAAGAAAGAACAACAGAATTTTTTCAGAAGATACCAGAAGATGCGTAGACCAATTGTGACTGTCTTGGTGAGAACTGTCCTTCCGGCATTTCTCTGCCTGGTGCCGCTAGCCTTGCTGTCGTGTTCCCAGAACACACCGGCCGGGTCCGGTTCCGCAGCGATGTCTTCGATTGCGCCAATCTCGCCGGCCGATGACGGCCTGGCCGCGGAGACGCCGGGCAGCTCGACAAGGCGGGAAGATGCCTCTCCGCAGTTGATTGGCCGGGAGGAACCTCGGCCGCTGGCACCTGTCGTTCCGGGGCCCGGCACGATGAGTGCGGAATTGACCTCGATGACAGCTGCAACGACTGCACTGCCGGAACTCAAGGACGGCGACAATATCGTCAATCGTACGGGCCGGATGGTGCGACAGGGCCGGACCGACAGATGGCAATTCGTTTTTAGCCCGCAGGTCGAGGGTAGGCCGCCGCTGCCACCGATGGAGATTCTGCCTAGCCCCTACCTGGCGGAGATGGAAAAGATCGTTGCCACGCCGGAGACGGAGGAGGAAGTGGTCTTCCAGATCACCGCTGAGGTAACCCGCTATCGCGAAAATGCGTACCTGATGATTCGAAAGGCCCTTGTCGAGCGGACTGTGCACAGGTGACATCCACCGCGGCAATAAGACAATGGATTCAAAATTCGCATGCCGTACCTTGGGGGCGCGGAAGCGAATTCCAGGACGGGAGACGGAACGATGAAAATGAAAATGCAAATGAAAACAAAAAAGGTCCTGACGGTTGCGATCGGCCTGGCGTCGATACTGGTGAGCCTGTCGCTATTGGCGGCAGATGCGCCGGCAAGTGCCCCCGACGGGCCGGCGTCGATGCCGGCATCAACCGGCAACGAAGCGCCAGCGGGCAGCGAGGCCGCAGCCGACGCGGTCATTCAGGCATTATTGAGGTCCCGCGTCGTCAAAGAGCCCGTTTTGCCAACATCGGCCACTGCCCCTGCCGGCGAGGGCGACTCGGAGGCGCCGAAGGCGCTTTTCCAGCCGTTGCCCAAGCCGCCAGGATCGATGATCTTCAATCGGCTCGGCCGGCTGGTCAAGGACGAGGCCAGCGGATGGTGGACCTTCCGCTTCGAGAGCGAAAAGAACCTGCTCTACGAGCCGCCCATGCGAGTGCTGCCCAATCGGCTGCTGGAGGAAATGGAGACTATCCTGGAAAAGAACAGCATTGCGCCTACGGTGCGATTTCTCGTCAGCGGGGAAGTGACCCATTACCGCGGCAACCAGTATCTGCTGATTCGCCGCAAGCTCGTTAAACGCGAAATGGGGTCGCTGTAGGAATCGCCGTTTCCGAGCGCTCGCGAACATGCGTTTTTGCCAATGCCAGCCTGTAGAATAACGGTATGAGCACCGATAGCCACCACGAAGCGATGTTGTACGACAAGCTCGGGGACGGTGCCATGCGGTGCCGGCTGTGCGGGCATCAGTGTTTGATATCGCCCGACAAGCGCGGCGTCTGCCAGGTGCGACAAAACGTGGGCGGTAAATTGGTGACGTTGAACTACGGCTACCTGGTCGCGGCCAACGTCGATCCTATCGAGAAGAAGCCCCTTTATCACTTCCTGCCGGGTACGACTAGTATGTCGGTGGCTGCCGCCGGCTGCAATTTCCAGTGTGAGTTCTGTCAGAACTGGCGGATAAGCCAGTTGCCCCGAATGGGCAGCACCATCGCCGGCGAGCGGGTGGAACCTAGGCAAATCATCGACGCCGCCAAACGCCAGGGCTGCCGATCGATCAGTTATACCTACACCGAGCCGACCATCTTCTTCGAATTCGCATACGACACGGCCAAGCTGGCGGCGGAGGCGGGGCTGAAGAACTGCTTCGTTTCCAACGGCTTCCTGAGCCCGGAGGCGGTCAGAACTATATCTCCGCTGCTGGACGCGATCAACGTTGACCTCAAGGCCTTCCGTGACGTGACTTATCGCAAGGTGATGAAGGCTCGCCTGGAACCTGTGTTGCAGTGCCTCCGGACTCTAGTGGCCAATGGGGTCTGGGTGGAGGTGACCACACTGGTCGTGCCGGGCATGAACGACTCCCAGGCGGAACTGTCCGACATAGCCGCCTTCATTGCAGGCGAGCTCGGCCACGACGTGCCCTGGCACCTGAGCCGTTACCACGATGACTACGAAATGACCGGTCGGGGGGCCACGCCGCTTGAGGCGATGGAACTGGCCGCTGCCGTCGGCCGTCAGGCGGGCCTGCGGTATGTCTACCAGGGCAATGTCCCCGACGCCGCCGATGGCAATACGCACTGCCCAAAGTGCGACGAGGTGGTAATCGAGCGATCGTACTTCCGGGTGGCCGCCAACAGACTCCGCAACGGCGCCTGCAATGCCTGCGGGCAAACCATAGCCGGTCTGTGGAGCTAATGTGTTCCAAATACAGCACATGGCGATTTACCGCCAACCCCACCCAAAAAAAGGTCGCCCGGCAGGCGGCGGCAGTCGGGCTCAGCGGGATCGGATTAACAGGTCGGCCGGCGAGTTGAGACGCTTTCTTACCTGATCTATGTCGGCCAGGAAGCGGTGAGCGTCGGTATAGTACCCGGCGGTGGGTTTGAGTGCGGCACCTTGCATCTTGTCGGCCCAGTAACGGTTAAAGAGAACCATGAACAGTTCGCGAATGTACTTGCTGGTCATGGACGCCAGGGCGACCGGCATGTGCAGGCCCTCGCCATCGCATTGGAAGTGGACCTCCAACCGGTCGCTGCCGAAGGTGAGGCGATAGGCGCTGCAGGCGGGCCGTTCCGCGAGTATCGTTGCCGACGTCGCCTTTGAACCGACGGCGGAGAACATACGCTGGAGCATCGGCAGGTAGCGCTGCCTGCCGCCCTGGCGATCGGCGTATATCGTGACGTTTTGCCCCGGCCGACGCGACCGCCAAACCCAATCAATGAGCCGGCAGGTCTGATCGGTCAACGTCGTGGCCTTGTTGTTAGTTGCGGCGATTAGCCTGTTGAACCGCCCCACCTCCACCACCTCACATCGCGCGCAGAGCGGCTTGATTTCCACGGCCTGCATGGCACAGGCTAGGGCCTTGGCCCGCAAGCGAAGGCCGGCGGGGTCAGCGGCAGTCGGCAAGTCAACGTCGGTGCTGTGATACCAGGGGTATTCGTCCATCTCGCCCAACGCCGGCGGGCACAGCCAGCCCATAAGCGACCGCAGGGATCCAACCCGGCCGGACATCATCCCCAGCACTCCAAGCACGCCGCGTTCCAGGTGTGTAAGACCGATCGCCGGGCTGTAGAGTTTCTTGCTGTCGCCAATGGCCACGGCGACGCTGTTCTTGCCGGGCTTTTTTTTAGCCACAGCCGGTGCCAATTGGCCCCACCAATCTGCGTCGATGAGCCTGTCGGGCACATCGAACAACACGGCTGTGACCACCAGCGGACCGAGAACGGGTCCCAGCCCAGCTTCGTCTATGCCCGCCACCAGTGCCATCTGAGGATACTCCTTTCGTTTGGCCCGTGGAAAAGACCGACGGCCATTATAGGCCAAACCGCGGCAAAGCCAAATACAAGCAATCTACACCCGGGCATGGAAAAATGAGGAAGAGGGGCTATACTGTAACGGGTGGTGCTGTTACTTTTGCGCAGCACCCCAGACCGGCGACGGCTTCGTCCGGCCGTCTCGGGCGGCCTGGAAGTTATGGAGACATCGATGCGATACGCAGTAATCATGGCCGGCGGCGCCGGCGAACGACTCTGGCCATTGAGCCGGGGCAAGAACCCAAAGCAGCTCCTGCGTCTGATCATGGGCAAGAGCCTGCTCGAGTTGGCCGTGGAGCGTCTGGCGGGACTGTTTGCACCCGAGAACATACTGATCATCACCAGCGCAAACTACGCCGATGCCGTCTCGGCGGTCATTACCGGCATCCCACGGGAAAATATCATCGGCGAGCCGATCGGCCGGGATACCGCCAATGCCATCTGCCTGGGCGCCACGCTGGTGGCCGAGCGCGACGCCGACGCGACCATGGCCGTCTTCACCGCCGACCATATAATTCGCCCGAAGGAGGTGTTTGCCAAATCGGTGAAATTGGCGTGCGATACGGTGGAGCAACGGCCGGAGGCGCTTGCCACATTCGGCATCGTGCCGACCGGGCCGAACACCGGGCTGGGCTACATACATCGGGGCGAGAAGCTGCACGATTCGGTCTACCTGGTTCGGGGCTTCCGCGAGAAGCCCGACCACGCTACGGCACGTCGATACGCCGAAGGCGGGGAATATTACTGGAACAGCGGCATGTTCGTCTGGAAGGTTCAGACCATCCTGGATGCGCTGCGGCTGCACCTGCCGGACTCGGCCAATAAGCTCCAGGTCGCCCCGCAAGCCAAGGACCTGGCGAGTTTCCTGGCCAACGTCTACCCGACCCTGAAAAAGATATCCATCGACTTCGCCGTTATGGAAAAGGCCAAGAACGTGGTAGTGGTTGAATTGGGCTGCGAATGGCTGGACGTAGGCAGCTGGCCAAGCCTGGCAGAGGTCGGAGAGATAGACGAGGACGGCAACGCAGTCGTCGCCCCTAAGACCGCACTGCTGGACAGCGAACGAAACGTTTTGGTCAGCGAAGATGATCATCTTATCGCCATGGTCGGCATGGACGACTGCATCGTCGTGCACAGCCCCGACGCCACGCTGATCTGCCACGCCAGCGAGTCGCAGCGATTGAAAGAACTCCTGGCCATCATCCGCGAAAAGTACGGCGACGAACACCTATGACGCGCTGGCTGGCAGTGGATCATGGGACTAAACGCATCGGGCTGGCCGTCAGTGACGAGACCGGCTCAATCGTCTCTCCGATGGGTGCGATTCCCGCCACACCGGCAGCCTTGGCCTTCAGCCGCATTGCCGATCTGGCAGATGAATACGACATCTCGGGTGTCGTCGTAGGCTGGCCGCTCAACGTGAATGATACCGAAGGACCACAAGGTCGGCTGGCCCGTGCCTTTGCCTGCGAACTGGCCGAAGCGGTCGAGTTCGACGTTCGGCTCTGGGACGAACGGCTCAGCAGCCTGGCTGCCGACGAAAAATTGGCGGGCCATTACACGCCCAAACAAGCCAAGTCCCGCCGCGACGCCGTAGCCGCCGCGACCATATTGGCCGACTTCCTCGCCGCCGACGGCCCAAACACAGCCCCAACTCCACAGCAGGCCAAGCCGCCCAAAGTAACATGATCGGCCGGGACAAAAGTTCAAACAGGGTGCCCCTTCAATCAAGGTCGGCCGAAAGACGTGTGTGCCATAGACGAAGATGCCTGGAGAGAATTGTATAAGGTTTCACGGGAATTCCGAACTCCAAGGGGCAACCCGAACTCCTCGCTCGATGCGCTCGGGCGTAGTGTTCGCGTTGCGAACTGCCGCCATACCCTTGTGACGCTGCGAAGCGATCAGGATTCTTCGGCTCCAACGGAGCCGGGGAATGTAGCCACGAGTGAAGCAACGCCAGCCTGTCGGCAGGCGTCGCGCAACTCGTGGATATAGCTCATCTTATATTTCCGCCCCGGAGGGGCGGATGAAACCCCGGAATGCGCGACAGATCAATCGAACACATACCGCTCGTCGCTCTCGACGCCGTGGGCGTGGAGCATCCGCAGAAGTTCGGACTTGAAATCCTCCTTCTTGTGATGCTCGATTTGTCCTTCGATGTACTTCTTCACGGCCTCTTCCTGGCTCTTGCTGACGGAGAACACGCTGTACCCCTCTTGCCACGCGAACGCGTCGAACTGCGGGAACATGTCATACACCCACTTCGACGAGCGTGCCTTGACCGTGCGCATCAGGTCCGAGACATTGGCATCTGGCCGCCACCGCAGGTAAAGGTGGACGTGATCTTCGACGCCGCCGATGTCGTATCGACTTCTCCCTGGCCGAGTGCTTGGACACCACGGCAATCGGAAAATCCACCTTATCCAGTCGTTTGCATTCCTTGGGAATCATGTTTGCCCCACTCCAGCAGTCTGTTTATCAACTTCAAGAAGATCGGCCACTGCGGCGCGAACAACCTGCCAACAAATGCGGCAGGTATCCCCATCGGGTCGGTCTCGTGAAATCCTTTGAACGTAAGGATGAACGATGTTACGCGATTCCCGCAACGCGTGGCTGAACCGTTTGACATCGCCCTGAAGCCAGCCCACTTCGTGGGCTACGTCAATCAACACGGACAGGCTCCAATCATGGATCGGCTTGACCGAACCTGTCTTGTCTCTTGGCGCTGCCTTCGCTTGGTTGGCGATCTTCATGTTGTGCTCGACCTTGTGTAAAAGCACGCCTTCAAGGATGCTGCCCATCATGATTACGGCCGACAGGTGAGCATCCGCCCTGAAGCATCTCTGGGCTTCAGCCCACCGAAAGGTCAGAATGTCCGCAAGCGATGAATCTTGTACCAGACGTCCAAAGTCCGGCGGGGCTTCCACGGGTGTCTCTTTAGGTTTGGGCACGTTTGCCGTGGCCTTGCGTTCACGAATCTGCGGTTCAACGCCAACAACTGCGAGCTCAAGACCTTCGACTTGAAGTATCTGGTTCAAATGTTCAGTCACGGTCTGCGTCACCGTCGCATCGCCTCGGTACTCTTTTGGCGAAGCCAGGCGCTTCAAGACGCTGTCAAGATGGGGCGTTCCATTGATTGCTTGGAGCGATTCCAGCACAAACCATTTTCGGGTGGAAGACATGCCCTGGGATTGGATTCCTGCTCGTCGGAAGAAATCGCTTATCTGTGATTTGGTCCGGTAGGGGCTGGGAGAGGAGTACTTTGGCCCTCCGCCGGCCCCTTCGCCCGAACCGCAGATTGCCTCAGCAATCGCTTCAAGCGTGCTGTCGTCGAGGCGTTTCATGTCTTGCCATCCACTTCAGCCAGTCGTATGCATTCCTTGGGGATCACGTATTCTGTTCCTAGCCGTCGGGGGGCGCTGAAGCACTGGGCTTTGTGGTGTTCACGATGTCCCTTATGAACTGCATGACTCTGGGAGGAAGCAATAAAGCTCCCGTGGCATACTTAACGTCGAGCGTCTTGGCAACGAGCTTGCAGGCGAGTTGGTAGGCCATCCGGGCGTCGGCATCCACGTCTTGCCCTGCTGGATCAATCATGAAATGCAGGTACTGCCTTCTCAACGCGCGAAGCTTGCCAAACGCATGTATCATCTCCTCATCCAGAACCTCCAGGGCGCGCAGAATCCGGACGCGCTCCTCTTGCCCCAGCTTGTCGAATTCCCTTTCCAAGAGGAGCTTCTGGAGTTCCCCATCTAGCACGCGTCCATCAAGCTTCGGCTCCAGCATCCTGAATCGCCAAAGGGCGACCATTTCGCCCACCAGCCCGGCTTGCGCAATACAGGCCACCGGCATTCCCAATACATAGCAGCATTTGGCCTCCCGAAGCGGCCGGATGACATGCGTCGTGATGACCGGATGGTCGGGGGAAACCACCGGTTCCACAGAGGGGTCGGTGACCTCCTTGTATCGACGATTGACCAGACCCATCGGGTCGTTCCGATCATTAAGGATGTCACCCAGCAGCGATTGGGCACGCTGGGCGTTGTTTGCCGCGCCTGGTTCCTCATTGAGTGATGGAATGATCAATGGTCCCAGGTACACCGGGATTCTCACAGCTCCGTTAATGCCAGTTTCCTGTTTCTTCGGAATCACGCCTTGGCCGCTTCCTTGAAGGTTCCTTCAAACCGCTTCCATGCTTTCTTGAACGCCGACTTGTGCTTGTTGGTAGAGTCGCGCCAGAACTTAGATAATCCTGAATAACCCGGATAACCCGGGACGGTCACCTATTATTATGCTTGTAATTCCGGCGACGCCTTACCCTTTTTTCCACAGGCATCTTCGTCTCTCTCCCGCCCGTCTTCAGGCCGACCCTGTTTGAACGTCCGTCCCGCTGCCTCGCGAACGTGAAAAACCTAGCAGATAATCATAGCCTCGCTAATCCTCGCGTCAATGATACCTTGTGTTACTCAACTTTGTCGGATAGCTGGGGGTATGGTCGAGCCCCTAAAAAAGGCCGCTCACCTGGCCGAAATGACCGCCTCTCAACAGCCAATCCTCATTCAGCCACTCGCAATGCGGTTGCGATTTCACTTCTTCTCAGTCCTTTTCGCAACGGCTCATCTGTCCTAATCCCGCCTATCGACACTCGGCCGACCATTCCGTAGCATGCTTGTGGG
>JABMQG010000273.1 GCA_013203365.1 Planctomycetota bacterium
AGCAGTAGAAAGTAGAGAGTAGAACAAGAGGCAGAGCCTTCAGTTGCGGCTCGACGCTGACCAGCGTCAAGACCGGTCTACTCCGGTCTCTTTTCTAATTTCTCCTCTCTGGCTTGTTGGGTTATCATGTCACTGCCGAATCAGCTCCGCCGCTAGGTCAAGCAGCAGCCGACCCGGCGGGGGGCAACGTAGAACCACCATTGACGCTCCCCGTGCCAATCTCTATCGCTTAAAAAGCTGCATAGGCGGCCAGTACGCCTGCAATCCCCGTATTGGACAAGGCTTACATGTCTTCATGTCGCCATTGGTCCGGCTGACCGCTTGCTTAAGTGGCTTCACCATCCAGCCGAAGAATCCTCCAGGTCCGCTCCAGGGCTTTTTTATCGCTTTGTTTCGCCACTTTGGAACCGGCGGATCGAGCAACTCGGCAAGGAGGAGAAGACGCAATGGCTACTATGGGCCTAGGCTGGTACTTGAAACAAATCAACGATACGTCGCTGCTGACGCCCGAGCAGGAGAAACAACTAGCCCGGCGAGTCCGAGAGCACAGCGATCCGGTTGCTCGGCAGGAAATGATAAACGCGAACTTGCGGCTCGTGGTCAATATCGCTAAGCAATACTCC
The DNA here is from genome assembly GCA_013203365.1 of Planctomycetota bacterium. Classification (GTDB taxonomy): domain Bacteria; phylum Planctomycetota; class Phycisphaerae; order SM23-33; family FEN-1343; genus JABMQG01. Next base: position 624 of record JABMQG010000273.1, read on the forward strand.
AACCGCGGCCTTACACTGAGCGACCTCGTTTCCGAAGGCAACCTTGGTCTGGTCCGCGCGGTCGAAGAGTTCGACCCGGACGCCGGCGTCCGTTTCAGCACCTATGCTGCCTGGTGGATCAAGCAGTCGATCAAGCGAGCTATGATCAATGCCGGCCAGCCCGTCCATATCCCCGCCTACATGGTCGAGCAGATCACCCGCTGGCGAACTGCCTCCCGGCAGTTGGAGGCCAAGCTCGCTCGCCCGCCAACATTGGAAGAAATGGCCAAGCATCTCAAGATCAGCCGCAAGAAGGCGGGCATCATCCGCCAGGCGATCAACGCCGTCAACGCCCCCACCCAGATGTCATCGGAGGAGCCCACGGCCGTCAGCGAGATGCTGGCCGACCAGAATACGCCAGCCCCGGACGCCGATTCGATGAGTCTGGCCGATAAGGAAACCATCCGAAACCTGCTGGGCCGACTTGAACCACGTGAGCAAAAGATAATCACACTGCGTTTCGCGCTGGACGGCTACGAGGGTCCGCGACGAACCCTCAAAGAGGTCGGCAAGCATGTGGGGCTCACCCGCGAACGCGTTCGCCAGCTGGAAAAACAAGCCCTGGCCAAATTGCAGCAAATGCTGGAAGATATCTGGTAGCCGGCACCGTCCTACCTCAACGATGCGTGATGAACCGCCTGCGCCGCCTTCCTTGCAGGAGGTCTCCTCGCTCCACCGCCAAGGCAGCCACATTCTGTCAGGGGCTGTAACTGCTTAAGCAGTATGGTGGAACAAATCCTTGCAAACTTCCGCCGAACTCGTAAGAATGTCCTGCTGTTCATGTCCGCAGGTGCGGTGCGACCTCGGCACGCCGGGTGCAAGAACCCGGCAGATAGGTGAGTTTGGCAGGCATGGCATTGGCTGCAGAGATGACCGCCAAGTGCGAGGCACTGTCGTGGCGGGGTGTGCGAGTCCGTACTTGGCTGTTTAGCCAGCGGGTGCGGCCTGCGTTGATTTTGTTGGCCGGGATTACCCTCATGTTTGGACTGCAGCGGGCAGTGCTCGCCTGGCAGTACCGCGCCGACCTTGTCGACGTGACGCTCGGATCTTTGACGCAAGCGTTTGTCGTGGGGCTTCGCTACGACCTCAGGGCACTGGCGTACGTGCTGATTCCCGTGGCGCCGCTGCTTTGCCTTGCGCCTGAGGCCACGTTCAGCCGGCGTTGGCTGCAGGCGCTGTTGGCTGGTTATGTGGCAGCTGTTCTTACCTTGACCGCGGCGGTCTGTATCGTGGATGCCCTGTTCTTCCTCTATGAAACCGCCCGAATGAACTGCCACGTGACCAACTATTTCGCCCAAGGTGAAGTGGTTGAATATCTGTGGGAACACTACCCGATCATCAAGCTGGCCCTGCTGGTGGCCGTGATCCTTGCTTGTGCGTACCGATTGACCATGCGGCTTTGCCGCGCCGCGACCGTGCCAATCGGTTCGGCCTTGGCCAGGCTCGCATACGTCGCCGCGCTGGCCGGTGGAATCTTCCTCTGCGCCAGCGGACCGGCCAGTCGGCCCGCGCTCGACAGTTCACTGGCATCGTTCTCCTCTAATAACGTCGTCAGTGAGTTGTCGCTAAACCCCGGTGTCACGCTGGCCGCGGCTGTTAAGGACTTCTGCACCGAAAGCGAAGATGAGCCGCTCCACTACCTCCCGCTGCTGAGTGAACCGCAGGCCCTGACCGTTGCGAAGGAAACCCTGCGGCAGGACCACACCGAGTTTGTAAACGACGCGCCAGCCGGGCAGAACCCGCTGTGGCGAACCGTACGCACCGGCCGGGCACGCCGAGACCTCAATGTCGTTGTCATTGTTATGGAGAGCTTTGCCGGCAAGGGCGTCGGAGCGATGGGGTACATGCCCAGCCAGACGCCATTCTTCGACGAGCTTGCCTCAAAGGGGCTGTTCTGTTCGAAAATGTATGCCACCGGCCCGAGAACCGCCAGGGGCCTGACGGCGGTTACCTGCGGCTTTCCCAACATCGGCGGCGAAAGCATGCTCAGCCGCTCCAGTACACAGGGGGCTTTCCTGACCCTCTTTAGCGTTTTCGCCCAACGTGGATACCAAACGATGTTCGTGCACGGCGGCAATGCCCGATTCGACAATATGAGGCATTTCTTCTGTTCCAACGGCCTTCAACGCTTGGTGGATCTCGCCGACATGCCTGCCGGGCAATGGCGAACCAATTGGGGTGTGGCCGACCATGTGATGTTCGAACAGGCCGATCGCGAATTCCGCCGTGCTGGAAACAAGCCCTTCTTCGCGATGCTGCTGACGCTGACCAACCACAGTCCATATCGCATTCCCCCAGGCTGCATCGACCCCGTCCCCGGCGACAGCGATGAGGTAAAGATGGTCAACACCCTCCGCTACGCCGATTGGGCGCTTCAGCGGTTCTTTCAACTCGCCGCCAAGAGCGAATACTTCAAAAATACCCTCTTTGTTCTGGTCGCCGACCACGGCCGAAACCTCGATCACCGCCTGCTTGTGGATGTGCCGGGCTACCGCGTCCCATGCCTGTTCTACGCCCCGTCTATGCCCGAGCTGACTTCGAGGGTGATCTCCGACACATGCAGCCAGACAGACGTCGCGGCGACCTTGATGAGTCTGCTGGGGGGAACCTTCTCGCATTGCATGTTCAGCAGGGACCTGCTGGCGACTAGCCCCGCGGACCCGGGTATCGCAATGCTGTGGGTCAACCGACGAATAGCCCTGGTCAGTGGCCGCAGTACGCTGATTATCCGACCTGACGGTGAACCGGCCCTCTTCCATCTTGGTCTAGACGACCGAATGGTCGAATTGCCCGGCGGGGTCGGCGACGATCAACTGGCCGAGATCATGCGACATAAGGCCATGGCCCTTTACCAATCCGCCTACAGCATTTTCCGCAGCCAAACCTACGTCCTGCCACCGAGGTCGTAATCGTCAGCGAATCAGCCAATCTCCGTCCCCCAGACCCGAGTAGACGATGGGCCGACCGAGCGGCTATGCCGCCCCAGTCGGCCCAAAGAAGTTTGCTTTTGCTGCTTATGAAGGCAACCGTTACTACTTGCCCGGCATTACGGCGTCCTTGCATGCCTTGGCGACACGGAACTTCACGACCTTCTTGGCTGGGATCTTGATCGACTCACCCGTGGCGGGATTGCGACCCATGCGCGCCTTGCGCTTTACCAGTACCAGTTTGCCAAGGCCAGGCAAGGTGAAGCCGTTCTTGGCCTCCTTGTACGCCATGGCGGTCAGTTCTTCTATCATCTCGGCTACTTTCTTCTTCGGCAGATCGGCTTTGTCCGCCAATGTCTTGAGAATCTGCGCCTTTGTCATTGCTTTGGCCATACTATTGCTCCTTCAAAGAGTCCTCCCTTGGAGGACAGCCCAGCAAAACTTGGCAGGGCATCCACTGTCCTGCCATTAGGTTCACCCAACGCTCAATGCTCCACAATACCAAACTATTGTTGATTTGCTTGGTTAGTAGTGTGTCGTTAGTTGGCAGGTGAGTCAAGGTTCTGCACGCAAAAAACACCCAGTTTTTAAGTTTTTTTCGCTTCAAGTGCATTTTTACCCCCATGGGTACTGCAAAAACGAGATGCCAGTGGCCGTTTCCCCTCTAAAACCGCCCCTCTAAGACAAGCCGGTAAGGCCGTAGGTGTTGAAGTAAACGTGGCCGACGAACCCCGAGATGAAACTATCCCGGCTCAGTGGGGTGAGGCAATAAAACGAAAAAAATGGATATCCTGCGCGCGTTCCCGCCCCTTACCAGTCTCGGCGTTCTAGCTTATGGGCTCTTGATTGTCGCCATCGTCGGCAAATGCGTCGAAAGCATTATCATCGAGCGGATCCAGCTCGATGTCGGCGTATTCGTCGGCGCCCTTGACATCGGCCCTGCTACTATGAATTTGAGGAGGTGAGATCTCAGACGATGAGCCGGCGATCCGTACCATGAAGGCTATCGAGCCGAGCTTGAGCACATCCCCGCCTTTCAACTCCTGCTCGCTGATGCGGTGATTGTTGACGAACGTGCCGTTGCTGGAAGCAAGGTCCTTGACAATCACTTTCCCTTTTCTGGCAACCAGTTCACAATGCTGGCGGGACACGCCAGACAACGGAATTCGCAGATCACAATCTTGCCTTCGCCCCAGTATGGCCGTCGGCCTGAGCGAAGGCAGCTCTCTGTGCTCGCCGTTTTTCTTGATAAAAGCCAGAGTAACTTCCATGGACGGCCTCACTGCCCGTAACAGAGGGCTGTACAGCAACTCCATGTGTTTTTGCACCCACGCCGTATCAAAAAACCATTGTACATCGTCGCCTCGAACTTGCCAAGCAATTTCTCCCTGAAGAACTGGCCTCAGGCGGTACGTCAGAAGTATAAATATGCGTAAAGTACAGGTCTCGACATCGCAATTCATGCCGGATGCGGTGTAGACGACATGGGCTAAGACTGGCTTCAATGATATAAGTGTTTATATTATAACTAGGTACAGTCTTTAAGTCCAACGCGCGGGCCTCGCTGGCCCTCTGGCTTTGGCCTGTGTCTGCTGCTGAGACCGTCTTCGTATGCATTCTTACGGGCGTTTTATCTGAGGCCCGTTCGACGTAATGAAGTCTGCCGTAAGACCTCCCGATACTTTCCATGTGAAGAGTCTGTTTATTTACTCCATACCCAGACTTGGCTTGGCTGGAGTTTGCAACGTATGTTTCAACTAGACAGTTTGGGCAAGCTAAGGAAGATGACTAGTTAGCTGGCGACGATGGGTGTTACACCAATGCCCCGGATGGATCGGCCTGCATCATCTTCGTGTTCGTGCGCGAGGGCTTCAGGGAAACTGCCGGCTAGAGTGACGATCGCCTTCAGGAGTGAGCAATGGTGGTAGGTTGGACCAAAGGAAAGATACTTCCCATTGGCATTGACTTGGGTACTGCCAAGGTCAAGATGGCCCAACTACGCGCGCATCCGTCGGGGAAGCTGTCGCTGATAGCCGCCGGCTCGGAGGATGTCCCACCGTCGGCCCGCAAAGAGCCGTCGGCCAGGGCGCGTTTCTTGACCGACGCCATCCGGCGTCTGTACGCGGCGGCCCCCTTCAAGGGCAGGCAGTGTGTTCTGTCGCTTCCGTCGGAGATGACTTTCGTCCAGCACATCAAGATGGCCAAAATGCCCGATAGTCAACTGACCTCGTCGCTCTATTGGGAATTGCAGGGCAAGCTGCCGTACGATCCCTCACAGGCAGTCATCCGCCACGTGGTTGCCGGCGAAATATACACCGAAAAAGAGGTCAAACAGGAAGTGATCGTGCTGGTCGTCAATCGGCGGGCAATCGAGTCGCACGTTAACTTTGTCCGTCGGGCAAAGCTGGAATGCATCGGCGTCAACGTCGAGACATGTGCGATCATGGAATGCTTTGCTCGCCTGTTTCGCAGGGCCGATGATGCCGACCGAGCCACACTGTTTATCGACATTGGCGCCACCAGCACGCAAGCGGTTATCGGTAAGGGTCCTCAGATGGCCTTTGCCAAGAATATATTCATCGCTGCCGCCCAGTTCGATCAGGCGGTGGCCGACGGGCTGCAAGTCAGCTTGGACGAAGCCCGCAGAATTCGCAGTGTCTTGGCAGCCGGCGGTGAGATAGACCGCCCCGATCGGGTCTTCGACGCATTGAACGAGCCGATGAACGCATTGGCCGTGGAGCTGACAAGCTGCCTTCGCTACTACGAGTCGGTCTTTCCTAATTGCCCCTTGGATCGGGCGATTTTCCTGGGAGGCCAGGCCTACGACAAGCGATTGTGCCAAACCCTCGCGCAGAAGTTGTCCATCCCGGCTCAGATTGGCGACCCGCTCACGCGAATCGAACGCGAGGCACTAACACTAAACAGTGACTATGCCACAGGTGACGTCAGCGGGCCGGAATGGGCCGTGGCCATCGGATTGAGCCTGGGTTGGGCCGTTTCTACCAATGGCGCCACGCGGACAGAGGAGGTCTTGCGAATATGAGCATGATTAACCTGTTGCCGGAAGACTACTTGCAACGATGCGCCCAGCAACGCGCCAACGTCTTGTGCCTGGCGCTGTTTGCCGTGGTGATCGCCGGTGTAGTAGCCGCGGCAGCCGTCTCGGAAAGGCAGGCCCGCCGGGTCAACCAGGCACGCGAGCAGATCAACCAAGAGTATCGCCAAGCAGGCGAGCTGATCGAGCAGATGCAGCGATTGGAAGCAAAAAAACAGCAGGTGATTGCCAAAGCCCAAATGGCGGCCGAACTGCTGGAACGTGTCCCTCGAAGCTATCTGCTGGCGTCACTGACCAACGCGCTGCCTAAAGGCGCCAGTCTGTCGCACGTGAAATTGACCACACAACAAGAAAGAATCAAACTGCAGTCGACCAGCCCGGCCAAGTTCCGCACTCGCGCCACGCGACGCGGCGTGCAGACGTCGAAAAAAGCGGAGCCTGAACCCACGAAACATGCCTTGAATGTCGGTCTGGAGGTGACGGGCTTAGCCGAGACGGATGTGCAGGTCGCCCAGTTTATTGCCGCCATGCAGGCAAACCCGCTGATAGAGTCGGTGGAACTGGTTTTTAGCGAGGAAGGCCGCGTCAATGACGTTGTGGTGCGAAAATTCCAGGTGACCATGCAGTTGAAAAACGGGGCCGAAGTCGAAATCGAACGCGTGCCCACTACCGTCTCGACGGTCCGAACGCATCAGGTCGCCTCTGCCGATGAAAGGAACCTGCAATGAAATTCGGCTTACGGGAGATACTGTTCCTGCTGCTGCTGGTGGCTATCCCAGTGGGCTCGTGGTGGTTTGTCTTCAGGCCGCGAAACGCACAGATAACTGAAGCTAGAAAGCAGATACAGACTAAACAGGTCAAGCTCCAGGCCATTCGCCGGGCAACCAGCACTATGGATAGCCTGAAGGCGGACATTGACGAGTACAACAAAGCCATCGAGTTCTTCCAAAGCAAGCTGCCGCAGGAGAAGGAGATCGACAAGGTGCTGGGGGAAGTCTGGAAGCTAGCCCAGACCAGCAATTTGGTCACCAAGGGAATACGAACCCTCAAACGTGGCGGCACCGTTACGCTTACCGATTCGGCCGGCCCCTACGCCGAGCAGCCAATCGAGTTGGAGTTGGAAGGTGATTTCAACGAGGGGTTATACAGCTTTTTGTTGGCCTTGGAGAAGAAGCCCAGAATCACTCGCATACACGCCATGAACCTGGAGAAACGCAAGATTCCCGACGAGGGTCAGGTCAATGCCAAAATAGTGATGTCGATCTTCTTCGAGCGCAACGACCCGGAAGGAGCAACTCATGTACGATGAGTCGCACAATTTGCCTGGTTCAGAAGGGACCGCAGACGCTCCTGCAGAGAACATCCCCACGACTGAAAACGATTTCGGCCCACCCGAGGATTTCGGCGTCGTCGGCATCGGAGAATCTGCCGCCGGACGACCGAGGGCAAACAAGGCGACCATGGCCTTGATCGGGCTGTTGATTGCCGGCGCAGCAGCCGTTGCAATATTGTCCGTACGATCCGGGCCAATATCCGCCAGCGCCAGCGATCAGGCCGCCGAGAAAAAGGTTGATACCTACATCGCCGGCAGTCCACAAATTGCCGAGACGGCCAAAAACTTCCAAAATACCAAAAAGGTGGTAGATAAATTCTATCACTATGCATCACGACATCAGGTGCCTGTGGACGAGTTGAACACGAACCCGTTCGTGTTTGGCGATAAAGACGCCGACGCAGACCCTTCTGACGATGCCTCCGACCAGACCGGCGAGGCGACAAGACTGGCCGGTAAAAGAAGGGCTGAACTACGGGCCGAGTTCGCCAAACTCAAACTGCAGAGTGTCATGATGGGGCCGCGCGGCGGCACGGCAATCATCAACGGCAACTTCGTGGCAGAGGGCCACGTGATTGGATCGTTCACCGTTGCGAAGATTCTCCCACGTCAAGTCCGGTTGATCGGCAGCGGGCTGAACTTCACGCTGCCCGTGGGTGAATAGCCGATTCGTGGCAAGACGTAAACAGCGAGTGTGCGAAACGGATCGACCGCAAATCGACCGCAGTGGAGTGCGAGCGTGAGGGCAACCGCAACAGAAAATATTGAGAGTGACGCCGATGAGATCGAGGATCGACTGCTGATCGACACGACCGAATCGGAAACACAGTTCGTTGAGCTCTGGCGGCCTGACGCACCCAGCGAGTTGCCGCGAGGCCCGGAAAGCGTCCTGCTCACCAAGGGACAAATCACCCAGGATAAGCTTGCCGAGGCGAGAGATCGGCAAAAAACCAGCCCTCACCTGACCGTCATGCAGGTGCTCATGCATGCCGGCGATATAGACGAAACTCAGGCCCTGCAAGCCATGGCCGAGTACTTCAAACTGCCGTTCGTCACGCTCAGCAACAAGACCGTAGACATGCAGATATTCTCCCTTCTGCCCGCCGATTTCATTCGGGCGAAACTGGCCGTGCCGGTCCGCCAGGAGAATGGCGCTATCCTGGTTGCATTGAGCGACCCGGCAGACATCTTCCTCATCGACGAGGTCAAACGCCGCCTGCGCCGACCGGTAAAGCTGGCCGTCGTCACACCCGGCAATGTCAGGCAGATTCTGGATGAGCTGGCGCCCGGCGAAACACCGCAAATTGACGAGATCATCAAGGATATCGGCGACAGCGAAGTCGAGGTGGTCGAATCGGAAACCCAGGAGGTCGCCGACCTGGAGAAGCAGGCCGGCGAAAGCCCCGTTATCCGATATGTCAACTACCTCATCACTGGTGCCGTCAAGGAAGAC
>JABMQG010000274.1 GCA_013203365.1 Planctomycetota bacterium
AACGTGTATACTGCCCACGGTAAAGGGGCGGGGAAATATAACGCGAAGAAAGGGTTGTCATGCTGATTATCGGAGAAAAGATCAACGCAACACGCAAGTTAGTCGCCTTGGCCATCGAGAGGCGAGACGAAGCACATATCATCGAGTTGGCGAAGTCCCAGGTGGAGGCGGGAGCCGACTACATCGACATCAACGGGGCCAGCCCCCGCGAAGGAGTTGAAGAAAAGAACATGCAATGGCTGGTGGAACTGGTGCAGGCCGCCACCGGCAAGCCTGTCGCCGTGGATACGGCCAATCCGGCCGCGGCCAAGATTGGCCTGTCCCTGGCCAAGGGAAAAAAAAAACCCATCCTCAACAGTGTTTCGTTGGAGAGCGAACGTCTGGAGGCCATGCTGCCGATCATCGCCTCGACCGACTGCATGGTCGTCGGCCTTTGCATGTCCGACGAAGGAACGCCGACGGGGGTGGAGGACCGCGTCGCGCGTGCCATAAAGCTGGTCGCCAAGCTCGGTGAGGTGGGCAAGAAGCCCGAAGAAATCATCGTGGACCCGTGCTTCTTCCCCATATCGGCCGACGCGAACAACGCCAGGATCGTCTGCGATGCGATCAGGCAAATTCGCGAAGCTATTCCCGGAGTATTTATCGGCGGCGGGCTGTCGAATTGCAGCTACGGGCTGCCGTCCAGAAGGCTGATCAACCTGGCCATGATAAGCATCTGCACATTCAACGGCATGAACGCCGTCATAGTCGATCCGTGCACAAAAGGCGTGATGCAGACCATCCGGGCTGCCGAGGTCGCCAGCGGCGACGACGAATGGTGCGCCAACTACATCGGCGCGCATCGGCAAGGCAAGCTGGAGTAAGAGGCCGGCGTGGCCAACCACGGCTGGTGTGGCCGAAGCTTTGCTTTAGACAGCCGCGCGATCCGGTCGGGAAGGCTCGCGCAGCGCGACTGACTGAACTTTCCCCCTCCGCTTGGCCGATACTGCAAATATGCCTGAAGCTGGGAACATCCTCGTGGGTATAGGTATCGCCGTTTGCATCCTGGCGGGCATGGCCATTCTGCTGCGTATCGCGATTGAAAAGAACCGTCTCACCGAGAGATACGCATACCTCAAGGCCGCGATGAAGAGGCAAGACGACCTACGAACTCAGCAGCAGCTCGAGCTGGCGGAGGCGGAAGCTCAAGAAGACGATCTGCCCGATGAAGACCTGCCGGTCACCGCAACCGCCAATGACGCTCGGCCCACCTCGGTCCATACTCGGCCTTCATCTTCCGACAAACCGGCGGCGCCGAGGCCAGTGAAGGTTTGATCTAGCAGGCTGCTGCGTTGGCGAGGCTGTCACTCACCACTGACAAAGACCCGCTGATCGTCCAGCCGCCGGCCATCGCCGCCGGTAAAGACGACCCGCAGCACGAACTTGTTTCCGACCGGTATGGGCTGGTCCCAGGCCAGCGGAAACTTGTAAGTTCGCGAGATGCTATCCCAGTATTGCAGATTTGTCTCTAAGTCGGTCAAAGCCACCGCCCATTGGCTGATCTGCTTGCCTCGGGGATCGGCTTGGTGCGGGCGAAACTGGTACATTTCAAACCGGAACGTTCCGAACGCCTTGGTCGTATCGCCGAAATAATCTATCGCTTCGACCCGTGCTTCGATCCCGTTGATGCCGCCGGTTGGGCCGAACTTGCGGGTTCCGGTGAAATAGTGCAGGGATATCTTCTTTGGCAGCAGCGCCGCCGACACCCTTCGGCTGTCCGGATGCGGTGTGCATCGGCCGGCGGCGAGGGCGACCAGCACACCCATTATGACTGCAACACTGTTCTTCAAGGCCGGTTCACCTCTGAAGGTTGGTTTTAGTTTACTTTAGTTTAGCACTTCAAGTTTGCCTGATGAGGCAGCGCCGTCACTTCGTTTGGGCCCTTCGCTTTGCCATACAAGCTTAACCCGCGTTAGCTCTCCATCTTATCGGCGTGGCCGATATCTTTTAGCAGTCGCATGAACCGCCGGCCGTACTCGACATAATTAGCGTACCTGATTTGGTCGTCGGACGTGACGGATTTATCGTGGAACACCACGGCAAGGTGCGGCTCCATGGACACGCCCCCGTCGTAGCCGGCCGCCAGCAGGTCCGCGACGATCCGTTTTACGTCGCCGGCCCCCTCGCCCGCGAAGGTGTACCTGACCTGGCCGGTCTGGGACTCCCATATGCCGTCTTTTATATGGACGTACGCGATGTGATCCTTGACGTGCCTGTAGAACTCCCACGCCGATTGCTTGGGGTATGGCGACCGAGCTGTCCGATCGTCGGTGAATACCGGGTTGCCCGTGTCGAAGACCAGTTTCAGACCCGGAACGTTCTCCAGCAGTTTCAGCGTGTAGGGCCAACCCATGCCGCCATAGTTCATGCAGTTCTCGTGCACGGGCGTTATGCCGGCGTCGGCAAACATCTTCTGAAGTTCCCTCAGCCGGCCGAAGCGTTCCTCGGCCATCTGATCGTCTGGCCCACGATCGGCCAAAACGGCAAAGCTCATGATGCGAATCAGCTTCGTACCCAGCCGATTCATGCGGACAATGGCCCGCCTCGCCTCGGCCAGCGAAGAATCGAACGGCTCGTCGATCCTCTTGCCCCAGTTGGCGATGGCCGAGCCGAAGCAATTGATCCTCACGCCCGCGGCGTCAAGCTTCTCGCAGACGGCGTCAAACTCGGCCTCGGAAATATCGTGAAGGTTCTTGCCGTTGACGTTTCGTGCCTCGATATTGCTCCAGCCCAATTCCTTAGTGGCTCGAATCTGCCCGTCGATGTCCGCTGCCGCTTCGTCGGCAAATCCGGTAAGGTACATGTGGCGTTTCTCCTGTCTGTCACTTGATGGTTCGCATCCAGCGGACTTTGGCCGCAATGGCCGTATTGTATTGAACGACTGCGGATTTGCGACAGGTTTTTTGTGACCACCCGGTAGTCTGACGGGGTGGCCCGCCGGCGGGCGTAACGAAAAGGGGATAAGTACATTTTCTAGTCCGCCAACCCGAGATTACGCAAGCAGATAATGTACTTATCCCTTTTTCTGCTCTTTTCTGCTCGCGAAACTGAATCAGCTTGCGGTATCCCGACAGTGAGGTAAAATACATCTGTGTTGCTACCTTTTCTCATATTCTGGATTCTCATCTTCCTTGCTCGCCATGAACTGGGCTGGCGAGGCTGCCTCATCGCTGTGGCTTTGTGGCTCGGTCTGTTGTTTGCCTGCTTTTACTCTGGACTGTCATCGTATGTCTTTGTGGCCATCCAGGCGTTCATCGACGTGGTCCTAATCCTGCTCGTTTTCAAAGGCGATATTCCTATTCGTTAGACGAAAAGGGGACGAAAAGGGGATAAGTACATTTTCTAGTCCGCCAACCGGAGATTACGCAAGCAGATAATGTACTTATCCCTTTTTCCTCCCTATCATTAGTAGAGCGCGGATTATTGGGACGGTGGCGACGGTTTTTTCTGCCAATACTCCCGCAGTTGCTTCAACTGCTGGCGGCACATCTCCCGGTCAGCCTTGGTCACAGTATTGTTCCACCTAAGCACACTCTCAAGCTTATCAGGCGTCAAGGGAGGGAATTCCTCCATGTCCCAGCCCTTGGCGGGTGGGCGGCAGACTGGCGCCTGGTCCATTGGCTGAAGTACCACGTGCCAGTGTCGCTCGCCCGTCGAGGGGGCTTCACAACACCGCTGGCCGTCATCTGCAATGACGTGACATGGCCAGCGCCCTTCGACAAAGACAACGAGCCCGGCATCCGGAAGCAGGTGCTGGGCTCCAAGGGCCGGCGTCCAGATGGCTGGGTAGAAGCGAAGTGGGAAGGATACGATGATGTTTGCCTGATCAGCAACCTCTGCCCCAAAGAACTCAAACTTCATGCTGTCGGAATTGAAGAGCTCCTGAATACGCCAGTACTTCACCACGACCATTCTGTCAGGCCTCTTAGTCTCAGGAGCAGGCGAGGAAGATGCCTGCTGCGCCCCCGCCTGCGCCATCTTGGCCGTTCCGTGTACATACGTTGCGGCAGGCCACATGCAGCCAGTGCTCCCCAGCATCAAGACAACTGCAACACAGACGAAAGCTGTTCTCATAGTACTGTTCCTACCAGCGATCCCAAGTTGCAAACCACAATACCGCTTGCTATGGGGTTTGCGCAGAGGGTTCCGGGCGTCACCCGTGTCAACGCCCGGGAAACCCGGACGAAAAGGGGAGACAAAAAGGGGATAAGAACATTTTCTAGTCCGCCAACCGGAGATTACGCAAGCAGATAATGTACTTATCCCTTTTTCCT
>JABMQG010000275.1 GCA_013203365.1 Planctomycetota bacterium
CCAACGCCAATACCAACGTCAACGCCCCCCCTGGCGACGTTCGAATCTCGAATCGCGTATTCTTCTTTATCCTTGCTTTTGGCGGCCGGGTTGCGTAGGTTGTTTGCGGGATGGAACAACTGCTTAGTGCAGAACAGGTCGCTGAGGCGATGGACGGGCTTTATCAGGCCATTGTCGCTCAATTGCCCGCACGGGTGCCGTTGGCTATCGTCGGGATACGCACACGAGGGGAAATAATCGCTCAACGGCTCGCCGACCGCCTCGCCGGCAGCCATAAGGGCCGAATGTACCACGGCGTGCTGGATATAACCTTTTACCGAGACGATCTCTCGCGCCGAAAGAAGGCCCCGCTGGTCCGGGCCACCGAGCTGGACTTCGACCCCGACGATAAGCTCGTACTGCTCGTCGACGACGTTCTGCACACCGGCCGAAGCGTGCGGGCGGCGATAGCTGCTATTCTTGACTTCGGTCGGCCGCGTGCGATACGGCTGGCCGTCCTGATCGATCGCGGCGGGCGAGAGCTGCCGATCGCCGCTGACTTCGTCGGCAAGCGACTCGAGGTACCCAACAAGCTGCGCGTCCAGGTGCAATTGGCTGAGCACGACGGAGAAGACGGCGCGTTCCTTATCCACGAGGGCACCGCCAAGCCATGAGCAAGACCGCAACAAAACGCTCCTCGCGCAAACCGGCTGCAACGGCCACCCCGGCAACACCGGTCACAACGGCCACACCGGCTGAGGCTGAGCCTTTCGTCTGGACTAAAAAACATCTGCTCGGCCTCGATGAGTTGACCGCCGACGAAATCGTGCACATCCTCGATACGGCTGAGAGTTTTCGCGAGGTTTCCACGCGGAGCATTAAGAAGGTACCCGCCCTTCGCGGCAAGGTGGTAGCCAACCTGTTCTTCGAAGACTCCACCCGCACGCGGATGAGCTTTAACCTAGCCGCCAGCCGACTCTCAGCCGACGTGATCGAGTTGGTTTCGACCGGCTCGAGTGTCGCTAAGGGCGAGACGCTTCGCGACACCGTACGCAACATCGAGGCGATGGGCGTTGACATCGTAGTGGTCCGCCACAAGCAAAGCGGGGCCGCTTACATGCTCGCCCAGTGCCTATCAGCCAGCGTCGTAAATGCCGGCGACGGCCAGCACGAGCACCCCACGCAGGCGTTGCTGGACATTTTCACCATTCGCCAACGGCTCGGCTCGGTGGCCGGCAAGAAGGTCGGCATCGTCGGCGACATCGCCCACAGCCGGGTAGCAAGGAGCAATATACTCGGCCTGAGAAAGCTCGGCGCCGAGGTTTTCGTCGTCGGCCCGCCCACACTGGTGCCGTCGGCCATCACGGCCATGGGTTGCGAGGTCTGCCATTCGCTAGATGAGGTTCTGCCCCGCCTCGACGTGATCAACATGCTTCGGATCCAGTTCGAGCGATTCAGCAGCAACCTGTTTCCAAGCGTGCGGGAATACGCACAGTTGTACGGTCTGAACGCCGAAAGGATGCGGCTGGCCAAGCCGGACATACTGGTCATGCACCCCGGCCCGATCAACCGCGGGATGGAACTGACCTCCGACGTGGCCGACGGTCCGAACAGCGCGATACTCAACCAGGTGACCAACGGATTGGCGATACGCATGGCCGTTCTGTTTCTAGTAAATCAGGCAAACCAGGTATGACCGATATACTCATAAAAGGCGGCCGCGTAATCGATCCGGCCGGCGGACTTGACCGCCGGGCAGACGTGCTCATTAGCGACGGCAAGATCGCCAAGGTTGGCCGGGTACCGGCAAGTCAGATCACCCGAGGGTGCAAGCTGATCGACGCCGTCGGCAAGATCGTCTGCCCCGGACTGATCGACATACACGTACACTGCCGGGAGCCTGGCCACGAGGAGGAAGAAACCATCGCCACCGCGGCCGGCTCAGCCGTTGCCGGCGGGTTCACAACCATAGTGGCCATGCCCAACACCCACCCGGTGATCGACAACGAGGCGATGGTTCAATACGTCATTCACCAGGCCGAGAATGCGGGTCTAGCCCGCGTTTTGCCGGCCGGGGCAATCACAAAAGACCGGCAAGGCAAGGAGTTGGCCGAGCTGGGCTCCATGCTTGCCGCCGGGGCCGTGGCCTTCACCGACGACGGCGACGGTCTGGCCTCCAGCAGCGTGATGCAGCGGGCCCTCCAATACGCCGGCATGTTCGACGCACCCATTCTCCAGCACTGCCAGGACCCCGACCTTGGCGGGTCCGGCGTGATGAACAGCGGAGCCATGGCCGTCAGGCTTGGTTTGCCTGGGATACCGGCAGCGGCCGAGGAGATCATGCTGCAACGGGACCTTGCACTGCTGGCACGCACCGGCGGCCGATACCACGTGCAGCACGTAAGCACAGCCGGCGCCGTTGACATGATTCGCTCGGCCAAGAAGCTTGGCCTACACGTGACGGCCGAGGCCACGCCACACCACATGCTGCTTACCGATGCCGCTTGCCAATCGTATGACCCCAACTACAAGGTCGCCCCACCCCTGCGATCGGCCGGCGACGTGGAGGCCGTTCGCCAGGGCGTCGCAGACGGCACGATCGATTGCCTGGCAACCGACCATGCCCCCCACTCCAAAGAGGAAAAGGAACTCGAATTCGCACTGGCCCCCAGCGGGCTGATCGCACTGCAATGCGCATTGGGCCTGTTCGCCAAGGCCCTGATAGACACCGGCCTGATCGACTGGCCGACCCTCATAGCCCGCATGACCACCGGCCCAGCCGCCGTCATCCGCCAACCCTTAGCAAGTCTTGCCGCAGGAGCCGTAGCCGACGTGACCATTATCGACCCTCAAGCCGACTACACCGTGGACGTAACCGGCTGGCTAAGCAAGAGCCGGAACTGCCCCTACCACAACTGGCCCCTCCACGTCCGTGCCGTCGGCACCATCGTCGCCGGGCAAGTCAAGTTCTTGCTGTAAGGTCTTAGAGCCCCTAACAGAATGCGGCTGCCGTTGGCTTGCTGTCGGGTCATCTGGCGTCGTCAGGCTGCATCGGCAACCCGGCAGGG
>JABMQG010000276.1 GCA_013203365.1 Planctomycetota bacterium
CAAGTATGACCCCGCCGGGAATTTGCTCTGGGCCTTGAAGCCCCGCATCGTCTTGGCCCGAATCTTAAGCGTCAGCCCAATCAGCCTGCAACCCCGACACCATCCAATCTGTCTGCTGGGCCTACTACACCAATATGCACTAATTTAGTACGCAACGTATTAATTTGCCGTTGACGTTGGGAAGCCGGCTTTGAGCCGCTCTGCTTCCTTCTGCACCCAGCGGCGTGGTCGCAGGCCGTATTTCAGAATGCACCATATCGCCTGGGCGCCGTCCTTGAAGCCGATTTTCTTGCCTTGCTCGTAGGTTCGCCCGGCATAACTGATAGGCATTTCGTAAAAGCGAACACCCAGCTTGGCGAGCTTTGCGGTAATTTCCGGCTCGAACCCGAAGCGGTTCTGCTCAATCTCGATCTGGCGTATTATATCGGTCTTGAAGAGCTTGTAGCAGGTTTCCATGTCGGTGAGGTCCAGGTCGGTGAGCATATTCGACAGCAGTGTCAAGAACTTATTGCCCATGCTGTGCCAGAATCGCAGGACACTGTGGGCCTCGCCGATGAACCGGCTGCCGTAGACGACATCGGCCTTGCCGGCAATGATCGGCTGCACCAGCCGGGTGTAGTCGTCGGGGTCATACTCGAGGTCGGCGTCCTGGACTATGACCAATTCGCCGCGCACCATGGCGAAGCCGGTTCGCAGGGCCGCCCCTTTGCCGCGATTGACCGGGTGGAATGCCACGGTGATATCGGCCCGCTCGCGCTGGAGTTGACGGAGTTGCTCGGTCGTGCCGTCGGTGGAGCAGTCGTCCACAATGATGATTTGTTTGGTCAGCGGCAATTCCACGGCCTCGACACGCCCCAGAAGCCTGCGCCACGTGTCGACCTCGTTGTACACGGGCATGACGATAGACAACGTGGTGAAATGCGGATTGCCATTCATAGCCTGCCAGCATCGTCGGCGAAGCCACGGCGGTCAACAGTTTTTCGGCAGAGGTGCGATTGAGCTGAAAGGTGTTTCAGGTCCAGTTCAGCTATTCGCGGAAACAAACCAAGGCGCGGCCCCGTATGAACAGGCAACGCAGACATTCGGTCAAGTTACAGATGCCGGCGGGAAATATTAACTTCTATCGGACAAGATGCCGATAAATCATTGTTGCAGCGGCCGTTCGGTATTTTTTGTTGGACCGCCGGCCGACGGATTGCCATGCAGGTCAGACCGCTAATTCGCCTGGCTCGTCCTCGGCACTGGGTCAAGAACGTGATCGTTCTGTTCCCGGTGGTTTTTGCGATGCGCGTCGCCGATGGGTCGGCCTGGGGCAAGGCTCTGTTGGCAATGCTGGCTATGTGCCTGGCATCAAGTGCGGTGTACGTTTTTAACGACATTCGCGACCGCCAGGCCGACGCACGGCACCCGCGCAAGAAGTATCGCCCCTTACCGAGCGGACAGGTCAGCGTACTCTCCGCGGCGGTTTTTGCCGGCGTTCTGGCGGCATGCGCATTGACTGTGGCCGGCGGGGTCAGGACCTTGGTGGGCCTCATCGTGTTGGGCTATCTGGTCCTTCAGTTGGCCTATTGTCTGGGCCTGAAACAGAAAATGCTTGTGGACGTGATATGTATTGCCATGGGGTTCGTATTGCGGGCCACGGCTGGCGCCGCGGCGATCGGGGTGGCGGCCAGCCCGTGGCTGATAATCTGTGCGTTTACCTTGTGCTTGTTCATGGGCTTTTGCAAACGTCGATGCGAGGTGGGAGCCCTGGGCGAGGGCATCAACGCCAGCGAATATCGCCGGACTCTGGCGGGCTATACGCCGGAGCTGTTGACACACCTGATTACACTTTCGGCTGGCATCGCGGTGGTTAGTTTTATGCTTTATGCCACCAGCACCGATACTGTCGCCCGATTTGGCACGATCTACCTAGTCTATACATTGCCGGTGGTCATTTACGCAATATTCCGCTTTGCCATGTTGTCGATGACCGGCCGATACGACGATCCCACAGAACTTATTCTGCGTGACAAACCGTTCCAGGCAGTGCTCTTGTTATGGGCGATTGCGGTGGGTGTGGTTCTTTTTGGTGGCAAGTGGATACAGGGATTAATCGACGCCCATTACTAAGGTCTGCGGGTTACAGATAGAGACATCAGGGAACACAAGCAAGTTCCGTTATGTTAGGAAGATGGTCATGAACACTGAAGAGACCTCCCCTAGTCCGGTCAAAGGCAGGGCCGACCGATACGTCAAGGGGGCCTTTCTGCTGGTCGTTTTGGCCGTCGTCGGCTGGGCGGTTGTCCGGCAGTACACCGACCGCGGGTTGAAAGGATGGGGCAGTGACCTGTCCGGCGCGCTGGTCAAGGCCACCCAGCAGAACCAAAAGGTCGTCGCCCTGATTTATGACAATAAGGCCGACGACGATTACCAGAGAATGGTGAGCATCACCTTGGACAGAGATGGAAACAAGAAAGCCTTGGACGAGGCTGGCTTTATCAGGGTATGCGCCCGGTTGAGCAGGGACAATCCGTTGGCCATCAAGTACAACCTCAGGAAGTACCCTACCACGCTGTTGATTGGGCCCGGAGGTGAATTGATCACGAGTTGGACCGGCTACATTGGTGAACTGGATTTTCGAAAGAAGTTTCTCAAGGGTCAGCCCCAACCGTGAGTAGGCCTGCAAGCTAGGGATTTGAACGATCTTCGTATGGTGTTGGCCCAGCAATGGAACCTGCCGGTGTGGCGAATATTTAAGCAGCGGATGTTTTATGACCATGACTGAGAACAACAGGCTCCGCCAGGTCGTTCGGCCGACGTTGTCGGCACGGAAGGTTTATGTACTTACCTTGCTGGCAGCGTTGGCGTTTTATTGGGCCACCAGTCAGCGTGGCCCGGGCTGGCAGGACAGCGGGATGCATCAGCTTCGGGCCTTGCGAGGTGAGTACACCAATCCCTGGGGCTTGGCGCTCGGCCATCCGCTGTACATCGCCATGTGCCAGCCGTTGAAGGTCTTAGGCAGTGCTCGGCTGGCTACGTGCATGAATCTCTTTTCCGGCGTGGGCATGGCCATTACGCTGGCAAACGTGTACCTGTTGGGTTATTGGCTGACCCGCAGGCATCTGGCCGCCGTGGCGGGAGCTGCACTGTTGTGCTTTGGGCACACGGCCTGGTGGTTGGCGACTATTGCCGAGACTTACTGTTGGGTCACGGCCGGGCTGACCACGGAGTTACTGATACTTGTTCAGCTGATAGTTGCACCGCGTTGGTGGAAGCTGGCACTTGGCGGGCTGGTCAGCGGGCTGGGATTCAGCCTGCATAACCTTGCTTTGCTGGCGTTGCCTGTTTATGTCGTAACGGCGATTCTGCTGATCCGCCAGCGGCGCCTGGGTTGGGCGGTGTTGCCAGCGGCCGTAGCGGCATGGCTGGCTGGGGCGGGGCTGCAATTGGGAATCATCGTCCAGGAAGCCCTGAGCAGTGGCCAGTGGACGGCTACGATCAGATCTGCCTTGTTCGGTCGTATCTGGCAGGGGCAGGTGATGTCCACCTCTTTAGGTGCAATTGGCAACTCGGCCTTGTACATAGGGTTGAATTGGCCCTTCCTGTCGCTGGTCCCGGTGCTGGCAGGTTGGTGGATCATGTCAGGCAGAGCCGGCAGGGCGGTCGGATCGGCCCTCGGCGCCGTTACGGCTATACATTTGGTCTTTGCCGTTCGCTACCCGGTGCCGGATCAGTTCATGTTTCTCTTACCAAGCTATGTCTTGTTCGCCATAGGTGCAGCGGTGGGGATCGACAGGCTCATGCGCGTTCGCAGCCGAAACGTGCGGCGGGTATGGCTGGGGCTGATAGTTCTTTCGATGCTGCTTACCCCGGTGCTGTATGGGCTGTCGCCAGCGATCGTGGACCGAATGGGCCGGTCGATCCGTCCGAACCGGCAGTTGCCTGATCGCAATGAAAACCGGTATTGGCTAACGCCGTGGAAACAAAACGAACGTTCTGCCGACTCGTTCGCTCGCAAGGCGTTGGCGGCGGCAGAACCCGACGGGGTCATCGTGC
>JABMQG010000277.1 GCA_013203365.1 Planctomycetota bacterium
GTAGAAGCCCAGCAACGGCCGTTCGTTCTGCCTTGCATAATACCGTCTGAACCCGTCGATTCGTTCAGCTATGCTCTTATTCCTGTTTGTGTTCACTTTTCCCTCGCACTGTTTGCGGATACAATCGCAGCCGCTGCGCCTGCGGCGGCCCTCGATTGCCAAGCCTTACAGCCGGCCCAACTATGGTATCGTAGCCAGTTAGTGACATTATTCAACGATATTTAGCCACACCGGTCAAAGTGGGTGCATCGGAAATGGGCTTGCCAAGGCTCCCAAGCGAGGTAGAATCATTGAAATCAAACAACATGGTTTTTTCATGCGACAGGAATCCTCTTTCTCTGGAGGCCACAGATGAGCAAGATAGTTTGCGGAAGGCACGCCGGTTGGGTAGTGGGCATATTGGTCGTGACAATGGGTCTGCCATACATTCTTGGCTGCGAAGGCAGCCAGGC
The DNA here is from genome assembly GCA_013203365.1 of Planctomycetota bacterium. Taxonomy (GTDB): domain Bacteria; phylum Planctomycetota; class Phycisphaerae; order SM23-33; family FEN-1343; genus JABMQG01. The sequence goes on from JABMQG010000277.1 coordinate 453, forward strand.
GATTGCAGACTCGAACGTGACCCCTGGACAGGCGATAGAAGAAGGAAAAACAGCAATGAGCAACCAGCCGATCATTTTTTCGGAGCAAATCACGGGTGCCCAACAGACCTTCACCTACGGCATCGACGTTCCCGGTAATGCCGAGCCGGACATGATCAGCATGAAGATTTCGAACCTGGGCGATCGCACGCTGACGGATGTCCGCCTGAACACCGACAAGGAGTTCGGCGACTTCTACAGTCTGGAGACGATCTTCAAGTCCGCCGGCATAGACAAACCCGCCCCTACCATTGAGAACCTCAAGAAGCTGATGCAGTTCTACATGCAGAGCCGTTCCGTTGGCCGCAGCGCCATCGCCAAGGTTATTGTGGACGATCCGGTGCTTCAGATGAACATAGCCAATGTGGGCATGTGCTGCTACAACAACGGCGTGGCGGCCTTGCTGGCCCAGTCTCTGGGCTTCCAGGGCTGCGGCGACGCCTCGTCATTCTTTGGCGGCTGGCACGCGGTTTCCGGCCTGATGTGGGACGGCCAACTGCGGCTGCTGGATATGCACAGCATCCAGTTCCTTACCTATCGCAAGGGTAGCCTGACCGAATTGGCGCCCCTGGAGACGGTGCTGCTGAGCGACGACCGAAACCCCTACGCTCGAATGAGCGATGCGACCGGCATGGCCTGTGGCTCGATAATGGAAGAGGACTATCTGGCGGCGATCGCGAAAAACGGCTACCAGCCGATCTTGGTCAAGCCCTGCGCGCCGCTGAACAGCTATCGCGGCACAACGATGCGTATGGACCTACGGGCCGGCGAGAGCATCGAGTGGCCGATCAAGAACGTCTCCAACCAGGGCCTAACCAACACGGTCAACCGCAAGTACTCTATGGAGTCCAACGGCGGCGGCAAATGGTGGCGGCCGAAGTTTAACGACGACACTCCCCAGGGCGATGACATCTACGAGGAACCACAGATATACGGCAACGGCAAGGTGGTCTATGAGCCGGACTTCACATCCGGGGTCTGGACCGACGGAGTGATGAGCCTGTACAGAATCGGCTCGGGCAATGTCGCCGCCGGCACACCCAACCTTCATCCCGACCAGACCGGCAAGCCCGCGGAGATCATCTGGCAGTTGGCCCAGCCCTATGTCTCAGTCGGCGCCACCCTCCATGGAACCTTCACCCGTAAGACCGCGGAGGATTCGCTCAAAGTCTACGTCAGCTCCGACCCTGGCAGTCTGAAAGTCTGCTCCTGGGGCGAGATCACCTGGGGCGAGCCGGTCTACGAGGCCCCCGTCGGCGAGAAGGTGGCGATAGACCTGGACCTCGATAAGATCGTCAACGTCTCCCCGGGTCCGATCACCCGCCGGGGGTACTGGCCGAGCCAGCGGTACTGGGTGAAGGTCGTCATGCAGGCCAAGGACGACAAGGCCAACGTGGGCATCGACAAGATGCGTTTCCAGACCGAATTCGCCTTTGACCTGCACAGCCGGCCTCACTTGGAGTGCGGGCCAAACAAGGTTACTTATCGCGATTCGGTGCCGGGGGACTTCGATCGCAACGTGCAGGTGGAGTTCACATGCCGGCCCGCGACGGTGCAGCCGGTCAGCGTCGAGAAATCGCGGATCGAGGTGCCGGGCATAGAAAACGCCATGCCGGCCGACGGCATGCGGTTCTACTGGGTCCGGGTGGCCGTGCGTGATGCCCAAGGCAAACCCATCCCCAGCAAGCAGGTCTTCCTGACCTCCGATCGGCCCGACTCGGACGACGTGGTCTGGATGCCCTCGCCCACCCGCGATCACATGCCTAATGGGGTGCAGTTCACCACAATGATCCTGAATCACGCCACACTGAAGTTCGACGACTTCCGCATGGAAGGCAAGCCGATGAAGTTTGGCACGCCCGAACTCGGCATCGACGACTGGAACGGGTACATCTGCTTCCGCGTCCAGTCGCGAAAGCCAGGCACATCGACCCTGACGGCCGTCACCAAGGACGGCCAGAAGATCGGGCAGGTCGAGTGCCACTTTATCGAGCCGCCAAAGTAATAAGGGGTAGAGTGGTGGAAGGAAAAAAAGAGTCGCGTTGACCAACTGACCGGCCAGCCAACGCATTTCAAACACGGCCTCATCGCTGAGCGGCAATATGTCCGAATATGGCAAGCCAATCTCCATCGCCATAGAGACCACCTGCCGGGCGGGCGGGCTGGCTCTTGGCGCCGGCGTGGCCCTGGTGGAGGTGGCGCCGTTCGACGCATCCAGGCGGACGGCGACGCAGGTGGTGACCCGGCTGGCAGATCTTATGGGCCGGCATGGGCTGACCGCTGACCGGATTGACGAAATCTACGTATCCGCCGGGCCGGGCAGCTTCACCGGCACGCGGGTTGGAATAACCGTCACCCGCACGCTCGTCCAGGTGCTGGCCGACGCGAGGTGCGTGGCTGTGCCTACCGTCGACGTCGTGGCGGAAAACCTCCGGCCCTCGCATCAGATCACCAACCTGGCCGTGGTTCTCGACGCCGGCTCTGGGCTGCTGTATGCAACATTGTTCAATCGCATGGAAGGTGATTGGGTACCCGTCGGCAAGGCCGGCCTGGCAACGCCGGCTGAGTTCCTCGCCAATGCCCCGCGCCCGCTGCACCTGACCGGAGAAGGACTGGGCTACCATAATATCTCAGCGGAAGGGGTGTGTCCGGCGGATCGGGAATACTGGTACCCCAGGGTTGAAAACGTCTGGCAAATCGGCCGACGGCTCGCCCGGGCCGGGCTGTTCACCGATCCGGCAAGGCTGCTGCCCATCTATACGGGCAAGCCCTTGGCGCTGCGTAAATTGCAGACCCGGAAATAGGCTATCACCGCCGGCCTGCCTGCCCGCTCAGAAAAAAAAGTTGCCAAGCCCCGCAAGTAGTCCGAGCACACCCAGGATCAGCCCGGCAATGGCCAGGCGCCACGATGAGGCCTCGCCAGGTTTTTTCTCACGCAAGCCCAAGGCGCCGAAGACCACCGCCAGTACGGACGGGATAAAGACAAAGAACGTCAGCAGCCCGATAATGCCCAACACCAAGCTGGCAATCCCAAGCCCGCTGATTCTTCCAGCAGAGGCGGACTCAGCAGCCCCTTCCAGTGTGAACGGTGCGGCGCAGGTGCGGCAGCTGTTGGCGTCCACGCTGTTGACGGCCTTGCACCGTGGGCAGCGGATGGCCTGTCTGCCGTCAAGCAGACGAACGATCTTGGGAGCGTTATCGCCGGCGGCGGCGTAGGCGTGCACCGGCTGGGCGTACTCGGTCTGCAGCTCCGTACCTCCAGCACGCTTGATCCGGCCATCCGGCGGCGGAACCTCGAACTGCACCGCGCAGGTGGGGCACTGGACCTGCCGACCGATCAATCCGGTGTAGGCCTCCAGGGGAGAATTGCACTGGCTGCAACGAAAACTGAATATCCGCCCCAACGGCACCGAAGGGTCACGCTCGGTGGGATCGGAGACCGAGAACTGCCCATGGCAATACGGGCAACGCATCGGCAGACCCACCTGCACGCTCATGATGCCGATGTTGGCACGGCAACGCGGACAAGTAACCTGATATTCCATCACACACCCTTTGGCCCGACAAGACAATCTAGCATAACTGGCCGAGGCAGGTTAAGGCAAGAATGCGGGCCAGCAATTTAGAGCACTTTAAGTAATAACGCCCCGTTACAACTCTAATAGTGTCAATTGGTTACAATACTGTATGTTTTCAGTTAA
>JABMQG010000278.1 GCA_013203365.1 Planctomycetota bacterium
CTTGGCCAGCACATCCACACCGAACTTGCCCGTGCCGTGGACGTCCTTAGTGCAGAAGGAAATAATCGGTTGAATGTCGATCGCCGGGCTGGTCAGCATCTTGATCTGGCCGGTGGCGGTATCGAGCGACGCCTTGCCGCTGGAGAATATGTCCTTGATATCTGCATTGAAGGAGAATCCACCATCGCCGGCTGAGCCGTTGAAGGAAGCGACGATGTCATTGAGTGTCTTGATCCGTAAGCTGCCCGCGAGATCCTTCACGACATATTCGACGCCATCGGGGTTGACCAGGCGGACCTTGCCGGCGTTAAGGCGCAACACAATGGCCATGTCTGTCGAGCTGGTACCTTCGGGCTGCTTGGTGGCCGGCGGCTGGGGGTTCTTTTGTTCAAATGCTTGGGCCAGCGACAAATTGCCGTCGGTGTCCATATACAGGTCTGCTTGAGGGGTGTCGATGTCGATCTGGCCAAGGTCCTTGTTTTTGCGCGACCAGACCAAGCTCAGCAAGCCCTTGCTCAAGACGATTCGCTTGACATCGAGTGTCTTGCGGCCTTGTGGGTCGATGACGGCCAGGCCGTCAACAGAACAGGTGCTGAACCAACCCAGCGGCATGTCCTCGATCTGGACCTTGCCACGGATTCGATCGTTGACGGCCGAGACGACCATCTTCCGGCCCAAGCTGGTAGAGACCAGCGTCGGGGCCAGCGCGACCAGTGCCAACAGCAGGATAACGATGCCGATAAGCACTCGAAGCCACCGCCGCCTCTTTCGCGGCTTAGGCGTGGCATCCGTGTTTCCACCTTGATTATTCGTCGCCTCCGTAGCTGACATGGTCCGCTCTCCTGCTCAGAAATTGCGTGCTCGTTATCGCCCGTCCGGTGACCAGCGGCGGGCCCATGGCGTTATCCGGATACAGGGGCTACTTTGCCAAGCCCTTGATCTGTTCCAGAAGACTCGGCGCCGAGGGAATGTTGATGTGCCCTTCCTTGCTCATAGGCAGCCGCAAGGGGCCCAAAGCAGGCGCATTCACCGACAGGCCCAGATCGGCCGTGTACGGGATCGTGCCACCAGGGGTGGCGCCTTTGACCATCTTGATCAGTTCCACGTAGCTGAAGCGGACCGGCACGCCAAGCACTTTGCTGCCCTTGGCCGGCACTTCGCCCTGCACGTCTGCCTTGCCCGTAAGGAACTGCTGCCCTTGGCTGGAGAGGACATAGTCCACGTTGCTCATCGGCAACGGCACGATGTATGGATTATCGACCTTCACGTCAAACAGCATCGTCGCGTTAGTCAAGCCGACATCCTGAAGCTTCACACCAGCGATCTGCACACTGGGCCTTTCAATCAGGCCGCAACCGGCGGCGCCTGCAAGGATGACCGAGGTAAAGATGGCGAGGAGGAAAAAGTTCATTCTGTGGAAGCACATGTGAGTAAATCCTTCCAAAGGTTACACAGCGAAACTACGCCTTCGGCGTTTCCCTCTTGAGGATAAGCCGATTCATGAACTTCACGATCACGAACACGCTGAGAGCAACGAGCAGGAAATCGATCACGTTGTTCAGGAACGCACCGTAGCGAATGGCCACGGCGGGGACGGCGGCGCCGGCCGCATCCAGGGTGGCACTCTTCAGAACCACCTGGAGGTTCTTGAAATCCACCTCCGCGAGCAGCATGCCGATGGGCGGCATGATGATGTCCTGCACGATGGACGTCACGATCTTGTTAAAGGCGGAACCGAGGATGATGCCAACGGCCATATCCATAGCGTTGCCTTTGACGGCAAACTGCTTGAACTCCTGGATGAAGCCCATTCCTATTTCCTTTTACTTGAAAGCGGCAGGAATCGAACCGGATTATGGTCGACCGTGCGTACATTGTCCAACACGGCGGCAACAATGATGCCATCTGGAAAATAATTATCGTCTCATTTAGCAGGTGGCCCTGGTGAGTTATAGCATCTATTTAACTTCAGCCACTACGCGAAATCCAATAAGGTGATTGAATCGACCGTCCGCGGTGAATCGATGACGGTAGGCACTGCGGCAATGCCACGGCGGACTTGACCAGCTCCCGCCTCGCAGAACGCGATAGGCTCCGCTGGGGGCACCTTGCGGATCGATGTCAGCCAGTTTTGAATAGCTGTCCCGATACCAGTCGCCGCACCATTCAAACACGTTGCCATGCATGTCGTAAAGGCCCCAGCTATTAGGCTTGCCCGAGCCTACGTCGGCTGTCCCTGCAGGTGCTGCGCCCAAAGACTCAGCCGTCGATTTAGCCACTTCGCCGTACATGGCATAGCGCGGCAGATCGTTGTAGCTGTCGCCGAAACTGAACCTGCTGGTTGTGCCGGCCCGACAGGCATATTCCCACTGGGCCTCAGTCGGCAAGCGTACCGTGTGCCCTGTCATATTCGACACGCGTTTGCAGAAATCGGCCGCATCGGACCACCAGACGCCTTCCACCGGCCGACGCGGCCCACTGAAAAGACTGGGGTTTCTGCCTGTCACCATTTCGTATTGTTCCTGAGTGACCTCGCAGACGCCTATGTAGAACGGCTTGGTGATGGTCACCCCCCTGGTCGGCCCCTCATCCGGTTCCCGGTCCCGCTCGTCGGGAGCACTGCCCATGGTGAACGCACCTGCCGGGA
>JABMQG010000279.1 GCA_013203365.1 Planctomycetota bacterium
AAGTAGAAGTAGAAGTATAAGTAGAAGTAAAAGTAAAAAAGCTCCTGTAAATGCCGTCCAGAGCGAGCCGACCTTAATGGCCGGCTCGCTCTGCTGCGCTTGCTGCACTACGCCCTGGGAGCTTTGCAATGATCGACGGGGCGAGGAATGCACTTGAAAAGGCCCGACCGGCAAGTTCATAATACACATCTGCTTGCACGGGCTTTCATTGAAATGACGGACAGCGCCGTAGTATCTGCCAAGCGCACGTGATTCGCTGTGCCGTTTGGCTTTGTGGCGCTTAGCGCTGAAGGGCCGCCAGGCCCTGCTGCTGGTCGGAAGGATGGACGGGCAAGCGGAGGGTTTTTATATATGGGCTGCTTCTTGGGTATCGACATAGGGGCCGTCAGCATCCAGGCGGCTGTATTGGCAAAGGGCTCCGCGGCGGATCGCCTCACTGGCAGCGCATTGATTGCACTCAGGGCCCCTTTGACTGGCGCCGACGGGCAAGAGGCGAAGTTATGGGTCTCTGCCTATCGCCGAACCTATGGTCGCCCAGCGGAATCGGCGGTGCAACTGCTGGATGAGATCATCGCACTGGTCGGCAGCGACGACATTACGGCGCTGGCTGTCGCCGGTAGTGGCGGGGAGATGGTGGCTCGCAAACTGGGCGTTGTGCACGTCAACGAGTTCAAGGCCGTTGCCGCCGCTGCTGCGGTACTGGCGCCGCAGGCCACGGTAGTGTTTGAAATGGGTGGGGAAACCAGCAAATTTCTCCAACTTCGACTCGACGGCCCCGGAGCTGCCTCAGGTATCGTCGACTACCAAACCAACGGCGACTGTGCTGCGGGGACCGGCAGCTTCCTCGACCAGCAGGCGGGACGGCTTCACTACGACGTAGCCGACATCGGCCAAATCGTCGCCGACGCCGACAGGGCCGCTCAAGTTGCTGGGCGGTGCAGCGTCTTCGCCAAGAGCGACATGATTCACGCTCAGCAGAAGGGCTACACTCCGCCGGAGGTCTTGCGCGGTCTGTGCAATGCGGTAGCTCGAAACTTTCGCTCAGCCGTCGTTCGCAGCCGAAAGATTCCCACACCCGTAGCGTTTATTGGCGGAGTAGCCGCCAACTCGGGTGTCGTGGCCGCGATGCGCGAGGTCTTCGGCCTCGGTGCCGACGAGTTGTTCGTTCCAGCCGGGTATGCCCATTTCGTGGCAGTAGGCGCCGCTTTGTTAGCATGCCGTAGTTGTGACAGCGTCGGCGTTAGGCATATCCGCGACCTGCGAGAGGCTCGGGATACCGATACTGGACGGTTCCCCACCACGGCGCCGCTGGGCATGCACCGTGTCCGGCTGCTCCGCGATCAGGTGGCTCCCTACGCGCTGCCGTTGGCTGGCCGGACCGTGGACGTGACTATGGGCATCGACGTCGGCAGCGTCTCGACCAATGTGGTGCTGCTGGACAATGATGGCAACGTGGTCAAAGAGATCTACATGCGGACGAAGGGCCGGCCCATAGAAGTAGTCAGCGAGGCGCTGCTGCAAATTCGCGACGAACTGGGCGACCGCGTGCGCATCATAGGTGCGGGTACCACAGGCAGCGGGCGCGAACTGATCGGTGAGCTTGTCGGGGCCGATACGGTCAACGATGAAATCACCTGCCACAAGACCGGTGCCTGCTTCGTTGGAACCCGAATGATCGGGCGCATCCCCGACACCATCTTCGAGATAGGTGGTCAGGATTCCAAGTACATCTCGATTGCCGACGGCGTAGTGGTCGACTTCACAATGAACGAGGCCTGCGCCGCTGGGACGGGCAGCTTTCTGGAAGAACGGGCCGAGGAGTTGAAGATAGCCATCAAGGACGAATTCGCCGAAAAGGCCCTGGCCTCACCTGCCCCCATTCGGCTGGGCGAGCGATGCACCGTGTTTATGGAACGCGACGTCAACAGCTACATGCAGCGCGGGGCCGATACCGCCGATCTGGTGGCCGGACTGGCTTATTCCATCGCCTACAACTACATCAACCGGGTTGTCCGCGGGCGGAAGATCGGCGATTGCATCTTCTTCCAAGGCGGCACGGCCTACAACGACGCGGTGGCGGCCGCATTTGCTTCGATCCTGGACAAGGAAATTATCGTGCCGCCCTATAACGGCGTAGTTGGTGCGATCGGGGCAGCCCTGCTGGCCAGAGAGAAAATGACCCGTAGCGCCGGCCGGCCCCCGGAGGTTGGCCAGTCCGTACAATCGCAGCAGGGGACATATCTGTCCGTTGCAGACGGCAATGGCGGAACCCGCTTCCGCGGTTATGAAATGGACAAAGTGGACTACCGACTGCGGGAATTCACCTGCAAAGGCTGCTCCAACGCATGCGCTGTCCAGGAATTCAACGTTGAAGGCGAGAAGACCTATTGGGGCGACAAGTGCTCCGATCGGTTTCGCAAACGCACCAAGACCGATAGGAAGGCCGTCGTGAGCGACCTGGAGGCCTTCCGACGGGATCGGCTGATGGACGAAAGCAACCTGCCCGCAGTTCCCGGCGACGCACCGGTCGTGGGCATCCCGTTGAGCATGTACTGTCTGGAAAGGTTGCCGTTCTTTCGGGCGTTTTTCGCCCACTGCGGGTTCCGCACAATACTCAGTGAGCCGACGAACCGCAAGATCATCGAGGCCGGACTCGATGCCGTGGTTGCAGAGCCGTGTTTCCCCATTATTGTTGCCCACGGCCACGTGGCCGACCTGATCGCCCGCGACGTGGATTACATTTTGGTCCCGAGTGTGCTCAACGCCGAGACGGCCTGGATGGACAACGAATCCCACAGCTGCCCCTGGGGCCAGACCCTGCCATACGTCATTCGCCGCAGCCCGGCGTTTGCGTCGGTTAGCCCCCGGCAGTGGCTCTCGCCGGTGCTCCAGTTCCGCCAGGGTCGAGATTCCGTTCGCCGCCAGCTGCGGTTGTTGGGCAAACAGCTTGGCGTCAAGCCGCAGGTGGCGGA
>JABMQG010000280.1 GCA_013203365.1 Planctomycetota bacterium
CCAACATGGCCGGGCGGGGAACGGATATCAAGCTCGGACGCGGTGTCGCCGACCTGGGCGGGCTGCACGTGCTGGCCACCGAACGGCACGAGGCTGGGCGAATAGACCGACAACTGTTCGGCCGGTCGGCCCGCCAGGGCGACCCCGGCCTGGCTCAGGCCTTCGTCAGCCTGGAAGACGAGTTGGTCGTGCGTCACGCCCCGCGCCTGTCGGGTTCGCTTCGCCGGCGTTACGGCCAAAACCAAAAAGACCAGGAAGTCTCTTCCGGCCTCACTCGCCGGGTTCTCGACATTGCCCAGCGACGGGCCGAACGACTGGCCCTGAGGCAGCGAAAGGGTGTTCTGAGAACAGACGACTGGCTCGACGAATACCTCGGCTTCGCCGGCCGAGAAAAATAGCCCGCACCCTTCACCAGCAAAACACGGCCTATGCGAGCAGTGTCACAACCTGGACGTGCACACTTTTGCATGGCCTACGCCGTTTGGGCCTTGTTATTCCAGATCCTATGAAATAGACTGGTTAGCCGGTGCAGGTTGTGAACTCCAACTGGTGCATCGGCATCAGCTAGCTATGTTATCTATCCCGCTTATGCCGCGGGTCGGCAGGGCTGTGAAAAGGATAATCCTCAAGCGTGCTCGGGCCAAACTTCCTTAGACCTGAACCTTACCCTGTGAGCCCCCAACAGAATGCGGCGCCTTGGGACGCCGTCTCATTCTGTTGGGGACCCTTATTGACATTCGTGTTGCAAAAGTAACTTTGTCGGTACGATTTAGTCCGGAATTGCGAAGCAATCCGTCTCCGGCGGATTGCATTGGCAATGCTAAGATCAAAATAAAAAGTGCTCTAACCGCTGACGGAGAGCATCGTTGTTCGGGACAAGGACAATGTGTGGTCGATCTTCTAAGCCGCTTTGGCCGTTAATCATTGGCCTCAACCTCAAAAGGAGCATGAAAATGAAGAGCCGTCGAGTCTGCACGATCTTATGGGCGATGTCGCTGGCCGTTGTTTCTCACGCCGTAGCTGTCATGGGCGAAGAAGCAGTCGGCAGGCCGTTAATACTCGCCGACGTGTCGGCGGTGATCGGCGGTACGAGCTACTGGCGGGTGCCCGCGACGGTGGGAAGCGGGGAGTATTACGTCGGCTTCCGGATAGAGCAGAAGGGTCAGTGGCAAAACGAGATCGACGCAACCACCTATCACAATGCACGCAATTTCCGCGTACTGTCGCTGACTGATCCCAAGAAGTTGGATTCGGGGGCCTGGGAAGCGGATGTCTATGCTGAAAAACCGCTTCGACTGGCGCCCAACGATGTCATAAGCGCCAGGATCGGCGGCGCCAAGCTCAAGGCCCTGGTGTTACATCGCGACAAGCCCGGCACGGGACACTTGAAGATAGGCACCAGTAGCTGGGGAATCAATTATTATCAGCCCTTCAAGCCCACCGGTATTAATACGGCCATAGCAAGCGGTCCGGACGCCAACCGCTCCGGCGAAGCGATAATAACCGTCTACAACTATACCGAAAAACCTGCCGACATGAAAGTCTGGTGGCAAGTGAAGGACTTCTTCGGCGAGGTCCTCGATAAAGGCTCGGCCAAGGTTAAAGTCCGGTCAATTGAGTCCAAGCAGTTCACCGTCCCTTACCAAATTCCACAGACGAGCAGCCATGTCCTTGTGACCGGCTGGGTTGACGACGGCACCGGCACGGTCCTGCATCATACTGCCGACGTCGTGGCCGATCGTGTCTCCGGCCCGCGCCCGCTGCTTGATCTGTCCGGCAGTTGGGATTTCGCCGAAGGCGACCCCTTGTTCATGGGGGACCCGCCGCAGGCGGATAAGTTCGCTGCAAACGCTGTGACAGTCCCGGGCTATATGCCACTGGACAAGCGTGGCGCCAAGCACGTCGGCTGGTATCGAAAGACCTTCACCCTGCCGGAGTGGCACAAGGCTCAGCGGCGGGTTCTGGTCCTCGGGCCGGTCGCCTATGAATGCGACGTGTATGTCAACGGGAAGAAGGTCGGGGGTAATTTCGGACCGCTCAACGCATTCGAAATAGACGTTACCGATGACGTCAAATGCGGTCAGAACGAACTCGTGATCGGCGTTCGCGACTGGGTCGCCGCCGTGGAGGCCGAGGCACTCAGAAAGAAAATCTGGGTTCCGGGCCAAGTTGAGATAGGCGCTTTCAGGGACAACCTGGTAGCGCCGAGTTGGGACGCCACGGGTGGAATAAAGGACGAGGTTCACCTGGAAGGCCGATCGGCCGTGCATGTGGCCGACGTTTTCGTCAAGCCCAGCTTCCGCAAGAACTCCCTTGCAGTGGACGTGACGATAGTGAACCGTTCGGCCGAGAATGTGAATGTCACGCCCGTCTGCACGGTCCGCGACGCGGGCAAGGAGGTCCTGCGGTTTTCCGGTGAGCAGGTCGCCCTCGATGCCGGTGCGGAAACCACCGTCACGCTGCAATCACCCGCTGACGGGCTTCAACCGTGGTTCCCGCACGACCCTCACCTGCTGCAGTGCTCCGTCTCGCTCGATGGCGGCAAGGACGCCGTGAACGTGCGATTCGGCTTCAGGGAAGTCTGGCTGGAAGGCAACAAGTTCCTCTTCAACGGCCGGGTAGCCAAGATGACACGCAGGGGCTACAACCCTTACTCCCCGAACCACATGAATCGGCGCGTAATGCGCGAGATGGCGACGTCGTTCAACCCGCCATTCGGAGTGACCATTGTCGAGGTCGGTCCGATGCGTATCACAGCTGACATTTGCGACGAAGAAGGTTTGCTTTGGGATTTGGAGACAAACCAGGTGGTGGTCATGGCAACCACTGTGGTGTTGACCAACGACACGTATTGGAAGAACGCCGAGGAAATGGCTGTTCGAACCGCGCGGACCTACCGGAACCATCCCTGTGTCGTGCATTACGACCACTCCAACGAGTTCGCATGCTTCTCGCCGTACACCAACGTCCCCAACGGCTACGAGGCGGCCAGCAAACGGCTTTACGGCATCTATCAGGCCGTCCAGGCCGTCGATCCGACGCGACCGGCCTCCTGCGACGCCGACGGGGACTTGAACGGCCGATTGCCTGATTTCAATCTGCATTACACACTTGACAATGTCCCGGGCATGTTCATCAACAATAGGGCTTTTCTCATGCCCGTAGACGCGTTCAACGGCTGGTTTGAAAAGCCCAGCCCCAACTTCGTCCCCCAAAAGGGCGACGTCGTTCGGCTGATGACCAATGGCCTGCCGATGACGTGGGAATTCGGTACACGCGCGGTATACGCACCGGAAATAATGTGGTGCCCGTTTTCCTGGCTTCCCCATGGCGGGACATTCTGGAAGGGCGATTCGGTCTATCGCAGCACCTATGAATGCTACCAGGCAGAAGTGGACCGCATCGTCAACCTCGTCGCCGGTCACAGGCATCTTGAGATGTGGCTCTTGCATCCGTGGACCGGGCAGGGCCCGACCTATGACGCACTCGAGCCAGATACCGTAATACCCATCCAGACGCTTGGAAACTACTACTCCGACGAGAAGGTCGTTCGGGCAGTCAATATCCATCACGACAAGCTCTTCCCGGCGGAGATGACGTTGCGATGGGGCGTGCAGTGTTCCGAAGGCGACAAAGAAAGCGGCAGCGATCAGCTTTCACTGGACGCCGGGGCCCTGCTTCGCCGAACGCTGGAATTTTCACTGCCTCAGGTAAGTGAGCCGACACGGGCTACGCTGTACTATCGCCTGGAAGACAAGCAGGGCGAGGTGAACACGACCACGCAGGCAATAACGATCTTCCCGCGCGTCGGCGTGAAGGTTCCCCTGGGAACGCACGTCGCCCTGTGGGACCCCGCCGGCACCACTGAAAGGGCCATGTGGGCACTCGGTGCCGAGGTCGTTCCCTTGTGCGACTTGGCAAACATCCCCGAAGACACCAATGTGATTGTCGTCGGTGCCGGGGCGTGGACGAAAGACAATTGCGATGCGACGGCCGAGACGCTGTTTGATTTCGTCGAAAAGGGCGGAACGCTGCTGATCCTCCATCAAACCGCTTGGCCCGAATGGTCGCCTGTGCAAATGGCGCAGGATTCCAGGCACGTCGCCTCCCGCGTCTGGAAGCGAGTGGCCGATCATCCGGTATTCCGTGGTATTGAGGACTCCTGGCTGCGGTCTTGGCGCGAAAGCCACGTCGTTTCCAGCTACGATTTCGCAAAGCCCCTGCAGGGCAATGCAATCACCCTGGCAGACAGCGGCACCAGAGACGGCCTGGAGCGATGTGCCCTCATGGAAGCCAGGTACGGGTCTGGACGGATTATTGCATCACAATTCCGACTGATCGAGGCGTTCGACGTCGAACCGGCAGCGTCAAGGCTGCTGGGCAACCTGCTGTCGGTTGCCGTTGAGCCCGGCCCAGCATTGGGACCTATCGCGGTATGCGACGAACCGACCTCGGCAGTTGTGAGAATGCTGAAAGGACTGGGCGCGGACATTACGATGCTTGCCCGCCCGTTTGACGCTGCTGCACTGAACGGTCACAACTTAATCCTGGTGCAACTGTACGAAAAACTCTCAGCGACCGAGGCTAATGCCTTGCACAAAGCCGCCGCTGACGGTGCGACCGTCTGGGTTCGTGGCGTGGCGAAGAAGACCCTGCCTGTGCTTCAAACATTGACCGGGACCATGTGGAAACAGACCGCGCCTCTCGATCTTTGGCAAGGCCGCGGGCTGATTGAAGGCGCACCAGCCGAACTGGCAGGACTGTCCAATGCGGAGTTCTACTGGAAACGCGGGCAATTTGGCGATACTCAAGGCCTGGAAAAACCGAGTTGGAAGATCACCGACATCGCCGACGTGCACGTGCAGCCCGCAGGGCTCAAAGCTGCTCAAGAGCTCGTCTACCCGGGATTGATCTGGTCGGTTCCTGTCGGTGCCGGGAGCGTGATAATCGACCAGGTGCTCTGGGCCGAGAAGGTCAATGAAGTGCAGAATCAGGCCCTCAGAATCGCCAGCGCCATGTTGACCAACGCCGGTGTGAAACTCGCGGCAGTTGCTAAGACGGCGAAACTGCCGGCCGACGTCGTCTGGGAGCCATACGATCTGTCCCCCTACGGGAACATGGGTTTTGCAGACCCCGTCGAGAGTGACGGAAAGGGCGGATGGAGTGATCAAGGCCCGCTGATGGACATGCATCAAATGCCTACCGGAGACGTCGTGTTCAACGGCATTGACTTCAGCATTAACCCGGACAAAGGTTGCCTTACGCTTCGAGGGGGAAATCAAGGCAAGCCGGACGCATTCCCGCTGGAAATCACCGGCATTGCGATAGACAAGAAGGTCTTGGCCTTCGAGTTGCTGCACTCCGGCGCGTGGGTCAGCGACAGCAAGGAAGTCTTCAGGATGGTTGTCAGTTACGAGGACAACACCGAGCGGGTGGTAAGGTTCGTAGGCGGCATCAACACGCGCGACTGGACGTTTGATCCTAACGCCCCGTTCCCGATGGAGACTGAAACCCAAACTCGCATCGGATGGACGGGCAAAGGCGACAAAGAGGCGGGGGACGTGTTCGATACCGTCAGCGTCTGGCAGAGTCGCTGGGTTAACCCGACACCCGAAAAGAAGGTTACCTCCATCGCTTTCGTGCATGAGCCGGCCTCCGTGGCCATTATATGCGGGCTGACGTTGGGGGTGGAAGGCTCGGCAGTGCCGGTCCAGGCGGATCAGAGAACGCCCGAGCAATTGCTCGAAGCCGCCCGCGCCGCGTGGGTCGCGGGGAAACTTGACGAGGCCGTCCAGACGGCTCAGATCCTCGTGCAAAAGGCTCCCGACGCAACCGAAAACTGGAACCTCCTCGGCGATCTCTACCGGGAGGCCGGCGATAAGCAAAATGCCTTGCAGGTCTACCAGAAATCGCTGGACATCCAGCTCAACCAGCCGGCCACAATGACAAAGGCCCGAGAGCTTCAAATGGAACTGGATGCCAGCAAGTAGAGCAGTTGACAATTTGGAATTGATACGCCTGACCGAGCCCCTATAGGTAGCCACGAAGCGA